>VFKD01000732.1 GCA_009885735.1 bacterium | reverse complement strand
CCTGGCGCAGGCAGGTGTCTTGCTGCGCGACATCGAAGGCTTCGCTGTCACCAATCGACCTGGGCTCATCGGCGCGCTGGTCGTGGGAGTCTCCGCGGCAAAGGCGTATGCCATGGCGGTCGGAAGGCCGCTTGTCGGCGTTCACCACCTGGAGGGACACCTCTATTCCGGGAGGTTGGCGGAGCCGACGCTCGAGCCTCCGTTTGTGTGCCTTCTAGTTTCTGGAGGGAACACGGAGCTGCTGCATGTGAGACAATACGGAGACTATGAGACGCTTGGTCGAACCCGAGATGATGCCGCCGGCGAGTGCTTCGATAAGTGCGGAAGGATGCTTGGGCTGGCCTATCCCGCTGGCCCGGAGATTGATCGCATCGCGATCGATGGCAATCCCGCCGCCGTGAGATTTCCACGCTCCACGCTCGGCGGGTCGCTCGATTTCAGCTTTAGCGGTCTCAAGACCTCTGTGCAGAGGTTTGTGGAGAAGGACGTGGGCCGTACGCCGCTTGCGGATGTGCTCGCGTCATTTCAGGCTGCAGTCGTGGATGTCTTGGCAGAGAAGTCTGTGCGGGCGGCTCGGCAGGCCGGCGTCGAAACGCTGGTATTGGCCGGCGGAGTTGCCGCAAACTCTTGTTTGCGACGTGAACTCTCGGTGAAGTGCGGTGACGTTGGGCTCAGGCTGGTTGTTCCTAAGCCCGACTTGTGTACGGACAACGCCGCAATGATTGCTGCTGCGGGCCACCGTCGCCTCGCGGCAGGCGAGACCGATATGCCGTGGCTGGACACCTTTGCGTCGGAGCCGCTGGCTCGAAGTGCGGTGGTGTGACCAATTCCGCAAAACCTGGATGGCTTGGTTTACGTCTGTCGAATGAGTGAAGGGAGAATCCCATGATGTCACATGCACAGTCGGTGTCCAGTGGAACAGCAATGCGAAGGGCGATTGGCCTGGGACTGGTGGTCACGGTATTGATCGGCGCCGTGCCTGTCCTGAGCTGGGTGGCCTATCCGCTTCGCCTCTTCGTGACGTTTATTCACGAGGCGTGCCACGCCATAGCTGCGGTGGCGACGGGCGGCGGCGTGCATCACATAGAGATTCAACCCAACGGCAGCGGATTGACGCTCATCTCGGGCGGCAGCCCGTTGGTCTTCGGCATGGCAGGCTACGTTGGAACGACTATAGTTGGCGGGCTGACGCTGATGGCGCTGCACAGGCGAGGATTCGGAATTGTGCTCCTGAAGCTGTTTGCAGTGATGGTAGCGACGATCGGCATCCTCTGGGTGCGCAACCCATTCGGAATTGTCTGCGTTGGTGGGTTGCTGGGACTTCTCGTCCTTGCTTCCGTTGGCAAGGCTGCCAAGTGGGCGGACTATATTGCGGCTTTCCTAGCGGTTCAGCTCTGCCTCAACTCAATCATGGACCTGCAAACGCTCTGGCTGCTCACAACGCAGACCAGTGGGGCCAACGACGCAGTGCTGATGTCTGAGATCATCGGCTTGCCTGCCTGGTTCTGGGCAGGCACATGGGCAGTATTGGGCATTGGCATCTGCTTGGTTTCGCTGCGGGCGTTCTGGCGAGCGACCGACAAAGCCGTGGGGACCACATCGATTCAAAGCGGCTCGCTGTGATACCGTCGACCAATCCGCCTGGGCGCTCCGACCGCTTGATGGGATGCAGATAGATGGAGCTTCTCGAAAAACTCAACAAGGCTTTTGGCTCCTGGTATGAGGGCCTGTTCGGCGCGTCGGACGACGTTCGGCCAAAGGACATCCTGCGCGTAATTCTCGCCGCTATGGAGGACCATCGCAAGGAGGGGTTCGACAATCTGGTCTACGTGCCGAACCAGTATGTCCTTCAGATTGCAACGCAAGATCAGGAGGAGAAGGACTACCTGCTTTCGTTCCTCGATACCGATGAGCTCGAGGCAGCCATACGGCGCTACTGCAAGCAGAACAGCTATCAGATTCGGGGCAAGCTCGACTTTACTATCGAAGAGGTTGAGCTGGACGAACAGGCTCGCCGAGCGCAGAAAGTGCGCGTGCGCTGTAGGTACAGCCCTGCGGCTAAGGTGGACAAGGCGTCCGAGCCGGCGCCGACGGCTGCACTTTCCGCAGCGTCTGTTCCTGTCTTGGCTGTCGCCGAGGATGACTCACCGACAGAATTCGGCGCATCGGACTATTCCGAGGTCGGAACGGTCCCCGGCATAGCTCTTGCCCAGCTCGAGATATCCGAGCCGAACACTCCGGTTCGCGTGGTGCCGCTCTACCGAGACACGGTAACGATTGGCAGGTCCTCGCGCGCGGGAAGCGATGTGATTTTGGCGGGAGACGGCCTCGTCTCCCGCAGGCATGCTCGCATTGAGCGCGACTCGGCCGGACACTTCACCGTCTACGACCTCGAAACGACGAACGGCACGCGGGTCAATGGGCACAGGGTAGAAAACCGGGTGCTTGCAGCGGGCGACGAGATCGGGAT
>VFKD01000117.1 GCA_009885735.1 bacterium | reverse complement strand
GACGGGCGCGCTCCGAAGGTCTCTGCGGAGCGCGGGCGTCCCGCCCGCCACGGCTGCGCTTGAGCGGCACGCCCTCTGGTGCGGCACTCTCGCAGCCCTTTGCGCCCGAGACGGGCGCGCTCCGAAGGTCTCTGCGGAGCGCGGGCGTCCCGCCCGCCACGGCTGCGCTTGAGCGACACGCCCTCTGGTGCGGCACTCTCGCAGCCCTTTGCGCCCGAGACGGTCCTTCGACTCTGCCACGGAACGGCTGTGGCAGGCTCAGGATGAGCGGGTTGTTGGCTGGGCGCTAGTAAACGTACATACGCGAAACGCGGATGTCAGAATTCTTAACCACTCACGTGTGTTACAATAGCGGAGCCATGAACCCTCGCTTCTTCTTGCTGCTCGCGCTCATTACACTTTGCGTCTGCGCCTTTCCGCAAGCGGCGCAAGAGGGACTCCCGCCCGCAGGCAAGCTGCAGATCGCCGCAGTCCTTCCGCTCACTGTGCCCTACGACATCTGGCAGGGGATGATCACGGTGCCGGTGGCGGTGGGCGGCGGACGCCCGATACCGGCCGTGATTGCCACGAACCTGCCTCTGTGCGTTGCCACGCCGGAGCTGGCAGTTAACCGCAAGATCGCTGTGGGGGCAGTGGGCGCCGTACCCGGCCTCTATGGTGCGCTGAGGGTGAACCACTGCAGTGCGCAGAACGTCCAGATTGCGCAGCTAATGCTCTCGGACGCGCCATTTGCCATTTCGGACCTCTTGGCCCAGCTCACCCAAACTCCAAAGCCGGATCCCCCACAGGTCTGGCTCGGCGCATCGTTTCTTGCCGCACTGCGAGTTACAATGGACCCACTGCTTCACACGGTCACCTTCGCCGCGCCCAGCGCCTCAATGCCCAAGAAGGCGACTGTGGTACCGTTCATGCTGAAGGACGGGCGAATCTGGGTGGAGGCGAAGGCCGAGGGAAAGCAGACCTATCAGGCGTTGGTAGACACGACCGCCGTGGGTTCGCTGCTGCCGGCCACGGTGGCCCGTGCCCTCAAGCTGCAGCCGCTGGCGACGATGCAGGTTCACCATCCTAACGGCAAGAGCGGCACGGCGGGCGCAGCCTCGCTGAAGGAGCTGTCGCTAGGCCCGCTCAAGCTGAAAGGGGTGCAGGCGCTCTACCTGGTGGACCCGGAGCCGAGCGGAATGGACCCGGCGCTGGGCATTATTGGGCTCGATCTCCTGATGCGCTACCGAGTAACCATCGACTACACAGCCCGCAAGATCGCTTTCGAAAAGCCGGAGCCGCCAAAGCCCGCACTGCCCCTTCCGAAGCCTCCGCCCGCTCCCGAGGCGCCGAAGCCAGGCACAAAAACCGGAGTTTCCGGCGGGATGTAACGTCCGGCAACGGACGCAGGTTCTTTGGTTCGAAAAGACCGACATTGACGGCTGAACAATTGAGCCGTATAATTCGTCAGACGCACTCGGACCCGATGCTTGAAGCGGCCGAGGATGGTCCGACCGACCGGCCGATTCTTGGAGAGAGGGAAACAAACGTGCGAGTGCGCTATAGAAGTGGATTCACGCTCATTGAACTATTAGTTGTTATCGCCATTATAGGTATATTGGCGGCGATGCTCTTCCCGGTTTTTGCCCAGGCTCGCGAGAAGGCGAGGCAGATCGACTGCGTGTCAAACATGCGGCAGCTCGGCCTTGCGATGCGTATGTATGCCGATGACTTTGACGGAACGTACCCCGTGCAGGATCATCTCTATATCGACCCGTGCAACCCCTGCCCGTTCTGGATCGATGTGGCCTACGGCGTGCCGGACTGGTACAACTCTCCCTATGCGAACTGGGCGCAGGCCATCTACCCCTATGTGAAGGCCAAGGGCGTCTATGTGTGCAAGTCGAACAAGGGATGGACTCAGAACTCCGACGTGCGGGGAACCCCGGTCAGCTATATCTACAACGGCTTCTCGTCTGGGCGGACGGACGCGGGAGTTCCGGAATCGTCCCGGTTCATCCTGCTTTGGGACTACAGATATATTACGTCGTATGCCGCGGCCAACCCGGTGCCAACCGGATGGGCTTGGTACGAGGGATGGGCTTCGCACCCGAACCAGTACAATGTGCTGCACTTCGACGGCCATGTGAAGAATATGCCCGAACAGGCCTTTCGCCAAAACATCTGGGGACTTCCCCAGGACAATCCCTTCTCGTTCTAGCAGGAGCCACCACGAATGAGATTCAGCCTGCCTGGAGGCGGTCGCGAAGTTGTTAGCGAAGGAGTCGCAGAGGTCAAGGACCGCCTGCGCGAAGACATCTCTCGGCTCAAGAAGGTTCGACGGGGGATTACCCTCCGGACGACCATGGAGTGCCTTGAGTGCGAGGGCAATGGCCGAGTCATCTGCCAAAGTTGCGGAGGGCTCGGCAAGGCGAAGGTAGTATTCGGCGACGAGCCAGGAGCGTGCGAGACCTGCGTAGGGTCCGGTCGAATCGGGTGCGTGACGTGCCTGGGCAAGGGCAGCCTGGCGAACCCGCACCGCAAGAAGGTGCTCATTGTCCTGGGCGTGGGCGGCGTTGCATGGCTGCTCGTCTTTCTGCGCCTCTGGATGGGAAGCTTCGATGTTCTTCCGGCCGTGCGCGCCACCGGAGGTGGCGAAGTCGCCCCCAGAAACTCCCCGATGACCTCGCCGATGAGCGGACCCGGCGAGACGGTCCAGCCCGGAGGCGCTCCCGGCACGGCGCCACAGCCCGGCGCCCTGCAGCCGCAGTCCGGATTTACCGCGCCTTCCGGCGCTGGCGGCGGCGGCGGCACGATCGCGCAGCCCGGAGGGCAGTAGGCGACAAGTCGAGCGCGCCTCAGGTGCGCCGAGCCGCTGTATACACCTGCGATTGAAATCGCGGCTGCAGGCGGCACAAAGTCCGCCTTCGCGGACTGAAGGCTGCTCGTCGGCGTCTTACCCTCCGCTCCGCACACCGTTCGCCCTGAGCCTGCCACAGCCGCTTCGTGGCAGTGTCGAAGGGCGCTCGTCCTGGGACCGAGCCTTACGGGTACGCATCCTTCGACTGCTCGACGATGCGGCTGTCTCGCGCTCAGGACGAACGGGTTTTGGGTACGAGCGCCACGGACCGCAGGCTTGATCTATGACCAGCCCAACCGTTCGTCCTGAGCCTGCCACAGCCGTTCCGTAGCAGTGTCGAAGGACGCTCGTCCTGGCCCCGAGCTTTGCGTGCATGCATCCTTCGACCCTTCGGCAAGCTCAGGGCAGGCAAAGTCGACGATGCGGCTGTCGAGCGCTCAGGGCGAAAGGGTTTGCTGACGAGAGTTCCACACTTATTTTTGCAGTCCAGCCATCATACGGGGAATCTGGCACGATACTTGCAGTGACCATACTGTAGAAGCGGAACGCGAGTCCCCTCGCAGTAATAAGTATTGTTGGCCGCCGAAAACTCCAGTCTCGAAAGGAGCCTCAATCATGTCTTTTCGTAAACATCTCCCAGTCGCAGTTGCGATGGCGGCGCTCTGCATCTCGTCGGAGCCGCTGCTGGCCCAGGGCGGCGCGGAGACGCAGGACACCACTATCGATCACCTCGCGACCTACGGCGCAGGCGTAACCTACTTCAGCATTGGTCTCTCCAAGCACGGCAACGTCACCACCTTCATGTCGCCCGCGGGGGTTGATCACATTCGCATCGGGACGATTATTGAAGGTTATCTTGTTAGCTCCGGCGCGGGCAATATCGTGAGTGGATATGATGCCGCGGATTCCGAGTCTGCGTGGGGCACCCTCACCACATCCGGCAGCCTCGCCGCCGGCACGCTCAAGATCACCCGCAAGACGGCGGACAACAAGTTTCTCCTCACCCAGCAGTTCACGGCGGGCGGCGCCGGCATGAAGCTCACTATCACGATGACGCTGAAGAACATCTCTGCGCTCATCCAGTCGAACGTGTGGCTCACCCGGTATGCGGACTGGGATCCGAACGGCATCGAAAACGTCGGTACGTTCTATAGATCCCCGCTGGCGGTTTTGGCAACCTCCGGAGCCGGATTCAACGTCCTTACCTCGGCTCAGGTCGGCGCCTCTCCATCCGTAGTGATTCAATCTACAACGACTGGACTGGGGAACTTCGACCAGACGGGGCTTGGCAGCTTTGTATCGTTCCTTGGCGTCGGATTGAACTTTAAGGCCCGAGTTGCATGGCCCCTGGGGAACCTTGCGGTCGGCGCCTCGAAGAGCGTGAAGCTGTTCTATCAGCGTCTGTAGTCCTTTTAGGCGGCCGGGTTGGTCGGGAGCCGTTTGGGCAGTAGACAAGAGGCGAATCACTCATCTGACTTTCAGCGCCCGGGTGCGCTGCATCAACCATTTCCTTCCGAAAGGAGCCGTACCCATGGTACGTATTAGACGCATATTCACGCTCTTCGCCGCCTTGAGCATCACCCTTGCTGTGCTGCCGACAGCGGCGCAGCAGCAGGGCGAAGGCGCGGTCGTTCAGGACGATACAGAGGACCATACCGCTGCCTTTGGCATCGGCGCCACGCTTTTTCGCGTCAGCATCTCCAAGCACGGCAATGTGGTGCGATTTGAGACGCCCGCGGGAATTGAACACATACGACTTGGCGGGTTCATTGAGGGATACCTCATATCGTCCGGCCCCGCCAACACAGTGCATGGCTACGACGCTGCGTTCGCCGAATCGGCTTGGGGCGCCGCCTCCGCGGTTGGCAGCCTTGCTGCGGGCACGCTCGTTATTACTCGAACGACTGCGGACGGCGCCTTCCTGCTCACCCAGGCGTTCAAGATTGGCCCTGCCAACCTCAAGCTCACCATCACCATGACCCTGAAAAATGTGAGCGGCGCTGACAAGACGAACGTGCAGCTCACGCGCTATGCCGATTGGGACGTGAACAATACTTTCACTGGTGACACCTTCCAATCCGGCCCGTTGTCTGTGTTCGCTCTTGATGGGTATGGGGTGCTTACCTCGGCGCAGGCTGCGGCCAACCCATCCGTAGTGTTTCAGGATGACGGTATCTCATTGACTGTCTTCAACCAGACTCCGTACGGCGGCGGCAATCCTGCTTTTATAGATGGCCAGGCCCGCATCGCGTTCCCGCTTGGCATCATGGCGAACGGCGCCTCCAAGACGGTGAAGATCTTCTATCAACGTTACTAGGTCGTTCTGACGTTAATCACATTGAACGGTCCAAGCCATCACGGCTTGGGCCGTTTTCTTGTTCGTGGGTAGGCACTCTGAACCACCCGCTTCGCTTGAGACACAGAGACGCGGAGGAGGGTAAGGGCAAGGAAGGCTGAACTACAGAGACCCAGAGGCACGGAGAACGGCGAGGGCAGAGTCACCGCGGTACCTCGGATAGGCGCAGAGAAGAACAGCGTCTCGTAGGGGCGACAGCATCCGCCGGGAAGCCTTCCGTAAAGGCGATTCGGTTCCATGCGGATGCTTCGCCCAGCCCTTCGCTTCGTTGGGCGAAGCATCCGCGTACAGCCGTTGCACACAGGTGGACACCTCCCGTGCGGATGCTATCGCCCCTACGCTGGTCACCCGTCGTTCATCCAAACCGAGCATGCTGAGCGCGGCTCAACCGTTTTGAGCCCTGTCATTTCCGCACCAGCCTGCCACGTTACGACCTTAAACGGGGTAAGCGGAAACGAAGGACCCGCTGT
>VFKD01000720.1 GCA_009885735.1 bacterium | reverse complement strand
CCCTACCGGCGTCGCAACGAGCCCGGGCGGGGCAAGCCCCGCCCCTACGGACGAACTCACTGTTGATCGGACGTACTCTTGTCGGCCCGGAGTGTGCTCAATGTCGGAAGTTAGCAGCGCCGTCACAACCGGCCTGTAGGGCTGCGGATCCCCTTGCATCCTCACCAGCGCCGGACGAACAAACAACTCGAACGTCACCATGGTCGACACTGGATTGCCTGGAAGGCCCATAAAGAGGGCCTGGCCGATTCGCCCCATGGCAAGGGGCTTTCCTGGTTTCATTCGCACGCGCCAGAAGTCCAGCGTACCCAGTTCCCCGAGAGCGGGCTTCACGAAGTCGCGATCCCCTACCGACACGCCCCCCGAGGTAACGATAACATCCGCGACCTGTGCCGCAGCGCGGAAAGCATCGCGCGTAACCTCCAGCGAGTCCGGCAGGTGGCGAGACATCACTACGTCCGCGCAAGCCTCTCGAACCAGCGCCTCGAGCGTGTGCCTGTTGCTGTCGCGAATCTGGCCGGGACCAGGGCATGCATCAATCGGAACCAGCTCGTCCCCAGTTGAGAAGACGGCGACTCGTGGTCGGCGATAACAGCACGGCTGCGAGCAGCCCATTGCGGCCATCATGGCCACCTCCGCCGCGCCGATTCTCGTTCCAGGCGCCAACACGGTATCACCAGTTCGAATGTCGTTGCCCTGCCGTCGAATGTGGTCCCCAAGTGCAGGCGCGCTCAGAATCTCAACGGAATCACCGCTGACGCGCGAGTCCTCTATCATCACCATCGCATCGGCGCCGGAAGGAATGGGAGCGCCTGTCATGACGCGAACGCAGCCATCTTCCGTTAGCGCCACGCTGGCCGCTGCCCCTGCGGTTACTTCTCCCAAGCACCTTAGCCTGACCGGTGAGATGAGAGAAGCGGACCTGCAGTCTGCGTGACGTACGGCGAAGCCGTCAACTGCGGAGTTATCGAAAGCAGGATTATCAATGTCTGCGATGACTGCCTCAGCCACTACCCGTCCGAGCGCATCGGTGAGCGTGACACGCTCGGCGTCCAAGGGGCTCACAGCATCGAAGATGCGCTCAACCGCCTCGTCTACGCTAAGCATTTGGGGACAACCTAAGCCAGCTCTCGTATGCGGCCTGCCCGAGAAGAGCGGCGCACGAGCCGTCGATACGCTCGAGGGCGTCGTAGGCGTCCGCGAGGTCTCGGCCTGCAGT
>VFKD01000607.1 GCA_009885735.1 bacterium | reverse complement strand
GGGTCGCTTCTCGACCCTTCCGGCGCGGAGGCAGCGAAGGTGGGCGCAAAGGAACTCTCACGTGCGCTGCTCTACTGGATGCAAACCGAAGCGCCGAGGCCGGACGGCGGAACGGGCTACCCGGGGCTCTATCCTCGGCCAGACCTGACCGGAGGCGAACACGGGCTTGCGCTGGCGCCCTATGTCCGCGAGTCTCGGCGCATCCGCGCTCGCACTGCGGTGACCGAAAACGACATCGGCGTGGAGGCTCTAGAGGCGCTTAGCCGCACAAAACCAACGACTTATTCGGACTCGGTGGGAATCGGCTGCTATCGTATCGATCTGCATCCCAGCACGGGTGGCCGCAACTATATTGACGTCTCCTCATTTCCGTTTCAGATTCCGTTGGGATCTCTAATTCCGGTGAGGATGCGAAATCTGCTTCCTGCATGCAAGAATCTGGGGGTGACGCACATCACGAACGGCTGCTTTCGGCTGCACCCGGTAGAGTGGAACGTCGGCGAGGCCGCGGGCCTGCTGGCAGCATGGTGTTTGCGCAAGAGTCTGGAGCCGCACCAGGTGCTGGATGACGCTGGGCTGACCGCCGAATTCCGACTTCTTGCTGAGTCGCAGGGCATTGAGACCACGTGGCCCCGCATCCAGGCGGTGTAGTGCAATGAACAGAGAGGCGCAACGAGATCATGCGCGCTGAAATTGTGTCGGTTGGAACCGAGCTGCTGCTCGGGCAGATTGTGGATACGAATGCGGCCCACTTGGCGCAAGTTCTCTCGGACTTGGGCGTGTCGGTTTACCGCCGCGTCACGGTGGGAGACAATCACGGCAGGCTGCTGACGGCGCTCAAATCGGCCATCGACGAGAACGATCTCGTGCTCACCATTGGCGGGCTGGGCCCGACGATGGACGACATCACGCGCAACGTTCTCGCCGAGGCGATGGGAGACACTCTGCGCCACGATGAGGGAATTGCGCTTCGCCTTACGGAGTTCTTTCGCACGCGCCGAATCGAGATGCCGCGGAGCGTGCTGAGCCAGGCAATGGTTCCCACCAAAGGCCGTGCGCTCAGCAACCCGAACGGTACAGCGCCAGGTCTGTTCTTCGAGAACGCAGGCAAGATGGCCATCGCCCTGCCGGGCCCCCCCAGCGAGTTCATCCCGATGGTGGCGAACGAGGTGACTCCTATCCTTCGGGCCAAGACAGGAAGCCGGACGCTGCGGTCACGAGTGATGCGCATCTGCGGCATGGGCGAATCGATGGTGGAGGAGCGCGTTCGCGACCTCATGGAGTCGGAGAATCCCACCGTCGCTCCCTATGCCAAGACAGGCGAGGTTCATCTGAGGGTGAGCAGCTTGGCAGACGATGCCGAGACGGCGGATCGGGCTATCGCACCCGTGGTGGCTGAAATCGAACTCCGGCTTGAGGGCCATGTCTATGCATTTGATGATGAGCCCATCGAGTCTGCCGTTGTAAGGCTGCTTGCGGCAAATGGGCAGACGGTGGCGACAGCGGAGTCGTGTACCGGCGGACTGTTGGCAAGCCGCATTACCGAAGTGCCTGGGAGTTCGGCAGTGTTCCTTGGCGGAGCTGTGACGTACAGCAATGAGGCAAAGACCGACCTCGTGGGAGTGCCTGCGGTTCTCATTGATCGGCTCGGCGCGGTGAGCCCCGAGGTGGCCGAGCAGATGGCGGAGGGCGTACGGCGTAGGTTTGGATCGACCTTTGGGATCGGAATTACAGGAGTTGCTGGTCCCGACGGCGGCACCAGCGAGAAACCGGTTGGGCTGGTCTACATCGCTGTGGCCAACACTTGCGGCAGCAAGGTGGAGAAGACTCAATTCCTAGGAAACCGCAAAGACGTGCGGTATCGCTCGGCGCAGCTTGCGCTTGTCATGTTGAGGGATTTCTGCATCACCCGAGGGTCCGATACCTAGCGTTCCGGCTCAGCGGCAATTCGTTTTCCGGATTCGACGCGGCAATTCTAGTAGTGCTAATGTAAGAAACGAGGCGAGATGCGGCTGTTCTTTGCAGTGCTTATCCCAGATGAGGTAGTTGCCGAGGTCGGGCGAATTCAGCAGGCGCTGAGAGAGCGAGTGGGTGACAGGGGCGCGCGGTGGGTTCGGCCGGAGCAGTTTCACTACACCGTTCGGTTCCTCGGCGAGATTTCGCCGGACAGGGCTTACCAGGCGATTGAGGCTGCCGAGGCAGCTACGAGGTCGGCCGAACCGTTCTCTATGTCGGTTGGGAGCCTGGGCGCCTTTCCAAACCATCAGCGGCCTTCCACACTCTGGCTTGGCGCAGTGAGCGGATTCGATGCTCTGATGAAGCTTGGCGAAAGCCTGGAGCGAGAGTTGGCTGCGCGTGGATTTAAGCCGGAGAAGCGTCCGCTAAGGGCGCATCTCACGCTGGCGCGATTAAGCTCGTATGATGCAGAGTCTGCAGCAGTTCGCGCGCTGAGGTCTGTAACCGCGCCGCCCGAGACGCAGATGGATGTTCGCGAACTGTGGCTCATGCGCAGCGCCGCTGGACCAAGTGGTACAGCCTATACAAAGGTCGAGAAGTTCGCGCTTGGCGGGAGAGTCGCCGCCGAAGAGTAGTACACCACCGCGGAGGCAGCTCCGCATCTACCCGAAGAGGAGCAGGACAATGGACAAACAGAAGGCGCTCGACATGGCGCTGAGCAGCATAGAGAAGCAGTACGGCAAGGGCGCTATCATGCGCCTTGGTCAGGCTACCCGCCTAACGATTGACTCTATCCCCACGGGCTCCATCGCGCTCGATCTAGCCCTCGGCATTGGCGGAATTCCCCGCGGGCGCATTACCGAGATATATGGCACCGAGTCGTCCGGAAAGACCACGCTCACGCTCCAGATCATCGCGGAATGCCAAAGCCAGGGCGGGGTCTGCGCGTTCATTGATGCGGAGCACGCGCTCGACCCAGAGTATGCGCGCAACCTCGGTGTGGACATCGACGCCCTCTTCGTCTCGCAGCCCGGCACCGGAGAAGAAGCGCTCGAGATTATGGACTACCTCATCCGGTCGAGCGCTATCGATGTCGTTGCGCTCGACTCCGTGGCCGCCTTGGTCACCAAGTCCGAGATCGAGGGCGAGATGGGCGACGCACATGTGGGCGCTCAGGCTCGGCTGATGTCGCAGGCGCTTCGCAAGCTGGCCGGCAATGTCTCACGTGCCAATTGTGCCGCCATCTTCATCAATCAGATTCGCGAGAAGATAGGCGTGATGTTCGGCAATCCTGAGACGACCCCCGGTGGACGTGCGCTGAAGTTCTGGTCCAGCGTCCGCCTCGATGTTCGCCGAACCGAGACCGTTAAGATCGGGACCGAAGCCATAGGCGCTCGAACCAAAGTCAAGGTAGTCAAGAACAAGGTTGCACCTCCATTTCGGGTGGCCGAGTTCGATATTATCTTCGGCAAGGGTATCTCGAAGGCAGGCGGCATCCTGGACCTGGGAGTGGAGATGAACATCATAGGCAAGAGTGGCGCCTACTTCAGCTACAACGATCTGCGGCTCGGTCAGGGCCGGGAGAACGCCCGTGCGTTTTTGGAGGACAATCCGAAAATGATGGAGGAGATAGAGCTGCGCATTCGCAACGGTGGCGAAAAACCCGTGGTGCTTAACCTCGCAAACGCTGACAAAAACGGCGCCGAATAAGAATGTGACAGACAGAAGCGATTACGAACGTGCCCGAGAGATCGCGCTGCATTACCTAGGTCACTCCGCACGCTCGTGCATCGAGGTATCGCGAAGGCTCGCGCGTGCGGACGTCTCCGAGGAGGTTGTCCTCGAAGTGCTGAGCGATCTGCAGAGGGCCGGCCTGGTGGATGACGCCGTACTTAGTCGAGACTGGGTGGAGAGCCGCGCGAGGTCGAAGGGCTTGGGCGCTCGGCGCCTCCAGGCGGAGCTTTCCCGCAAGGGAATTGCCAAACCGGAGGTAGAGGCGGCCCTTGAGCAGCTTAGCTCCGAGGACCAGATTTCGGCTGCGTTGGAGCTGTGCAGGAGGCGCCTTCGTGGCGCAGATACCGCGGATGCGGCCGAGCGAAGGCGGCTCGCCGGCTTTCTTGGGCGTAAGGGATACAACTGGGAGATCATCTCGCAGGTATTCTCGCGGTTGTTCTCGAACGACACCTGAAGGGCCCATGGGTCCTGCCGGCCGAAGGGCGCGCGCGCACGCGCCTGTTTGTTCGCTCCAACCTCTCGCGGAATACCGCCAGGGGGATGATCAAAAGTGCAAATTGAGGTTGTTGCCATAGTCGTGATTGTGGCAAGCATTGCCACCGTAGTTACATTTGTTGCGATAAACGGGACTAAGTATAGGCGTCTCGCAGAGCAGGCACGCACAAAGGCTCTCGAGGCGGACAAGATAAAGGAAGAGTCTCACAAGCAGGCCGAGTCGCATAAGCGCGAGGCGCTGATTGAGGCAAAGGACGAGGCGTACCGCATTCGTGCGGAGATAGAACGAGAAAACCGCGAGAAGCGCGCGGAGCTGCAGAGGCTGGAGCGAAGACTGGCGCAAAAGGAAGAGGCGCTCGAGAGACGGCTGGAATCCGCGGACAAGAAGGAGCGGAGCCTCCAGCATCGTGAAGCAGAGGCGGATGAGCAGAATGTGCGGCTAAACGAGGCACTTCAGCTGCAGCGCACGGAGCTTCAGAGAATCTCGGGACTTTCAGTGGAAGAGGCGCGCGGCCTCTTTCTGGGCAAGATAGAGCAAGAGTCGCGCCAAGACGCAGCGCGACTCATCAAGGAGATAGAGGAAGAGGCTAGGCGCGACGGAGAGCGTAAGGCCCGCAGCGTGATTACGCTGGCGATCCAAAGGTGTGCGGTAGACCAGACTTCCGAGACTACGGTCTCGGTGGTTCCACTTCCGGGCGAGGACATGAAGGGCCGCATTATCGGTCGCGAGGGTCGCAACATTCGCGCGTTCGAAACTCTGACCGGTGTGGACCTCATTATCGACGACACGCCCGAAGCGGTCGTGCTGTCTGGCTTCGACCCGGTTCGGCGGGAGGTCGCCCGGATTGCGCTCACGAGCCTCATCGCGGATGGGCGAATCCACCCTGGGCGTATTGAGGAGACGATCAAGAAGGCGCAGGGCGAGGTCGAGCAGCGGATTCTGGAGGCTGGCGAGCAGGCAGTACTGGACACGGGGCAGACTGGAATCTCCCCGGAGATCGTGCGACTACTCGGCAAAATGCGCTACCGCACGAGCTACGGGCAGAATGTGCTTGCGCACTCGGTGGAGGTCAGCCACTTGTGTGCCCTCCTTGCTGCGGAGATTGGCGCGGATGTGCAGCTTGCAAGGCGTGCGGGGCTCCTGCATGACCTTGGGAAGGCGGTAGACCACGAGATTGAGGGCCCCCATGCGGTCATCGGGGCAGACATCCTGCGGCGAAACCGCGAGCACCCTGACGTCATTCTGGCTGTCGAGGCCCACCACAACGACGTGGAGCCCTCCACCGTGGAGGCGGTGCTGGTCATCTGCGCGGACTCTATCTCCGCAGGCCGTCCAGGCTCGCGGCGGGAGACTCTGGAGACGTACGTAAAGCGTCTCAAAAAGCTGGAGGAGATCGCCGACAGCTTTGTGGGAGTTGAGAAGACGTTTGCAGTTCAGGCAGGCCGCGAAGTGCGCCTCATCGTACGTCCCGATCAGATTGACGACCTTGCGTCCATCAAGCTGGCAAGGGACATGGCGAAGCGCATCGAAGAGGAGATGGAGTATCCGGGCCAGATCAAGGTCACTGTTATCCGAGAGACGCGCGCGGTCGACTTTGCAAAGTAAGCTCGACGTAACGAGATGCAATGCTGCATCGTCAAATAGAGTAGTGTGGCCTGTCTTCATCTGCTGCATGGGCTGGCCGTTGTGCGCATAATGATGGTTGGTGACGTGGTGGGAAAGCCTGGACGAGAGGCCGCCAATCGGCTGATACCCTCGCTGCGGAGCGAGCACAAGGCCGACGTGGTGGTGATAAACGCCGAGAATTCGGCGGGTGGCCTTGGGATCACGCGAGACATCGCGTGCGAACTGTTTGAGAAGGCGAAGGTGGATGTTATCACGCTGGGCAATCATGCGTGGGCTAAGCGTGACTCTCACGAGTACTTGGATGCCGAGCCTCGCGTGCTGCGGCCCGCGAACTATCCGCCTGGAGCTCCCGGGCAAGGCTATGGTGTCTATCGTGCGGGAGGTGTCGCTTTTGCTGTGTTGTCCCTGCAGGGTCGGACGTTCATGGACGCAACCGACAATCCATTTCGAGTGGCAGACACAATTCTGGAAGAACTCCGCGCAAAGACTGCGATTGTGCTGATCGATTTTCACGGAGAGGCAACGTCCGAGAAGCAGGCGTTCGGCTGGTATGTGGATGGACGAGCATCGGCTGTTATCGGCACACATACTCACGTTCAAACGGCTGATGAGCGCATTCTTCCGAAGGGTACAGCGTATCTGACAGACGTGGGAATGACTGGTCCGACGGATGGTATCATCGGTATGGACAGAGAAGCCGCGCTCGCGAGGTTCCTCACCTCTGTCCCGCATCGGTACGAGGTTGCGGACGGACCCGCACATCTTTGTGCGGCAGTGATAGATATAGACGCAGAGTCCGGCAGAGCTACAAACATTGGTCGAATCCGAGCGACCTAGCAGCAGGCGAGTTTGGTCATACAGTTGCATCGGGACGTTTCAAGCACGTACTAATTAGGAGGGTACCAAAGATGAGGTTCTTCAACTCGGCGCTATGCGCTACGATCGCAGTTTCTGCGGCCTCTTCGGCATGCCTTGCCGCCGAGACCGGCACTATTTATGGAGGCCAGTCTCCTTCCGCCTCGGGCGTGGCCATCAGCTCCTGGGGCAGCGGCGTGGTAAAAGAGACACAGGAGGCGGTCTATTCCGGTGCAAAGTCCCTCAAGGTCACTGTTCACGGCATGTACCAGGGCGCGAGACTCTCTCTTGCCAAGCCCATCAACTTCAGCGACCTTCTGGAGGACAAAGCAGCCTACCTTGAGGTAGTTCTGAAGTTGTCCGACAAGTCTGCGGGGGCGGGCGGTTTCGGTGGACCTCGTGGCGGCTTGATGGGTCGCCTGGGTGGTCTTGGAGGAGGCGCTGGATTGAGCGGACCGCCCGGAGGCCTGGGTGGGGGCGGTGGCGGCGGACGCGGCGGTTTGGGTGGCTTGGGAGGTGGCATGGGCGGCGTTGGCGGGGCCGGCGGTGACACCGACACGAAGTACGAGAAGCCGAAGGCGATTGAGCGGCTCCGCATCGTCATCTCGACTGTGGATGGCAAGCGCGCGGAGGCTCTGCTCAACCTGACCGATGCTCGCAAGAACGCAGAGGGCTGGAAGTTTGTCTCCATACCTGTTGCAAGTCTCGCCGGCCTCAAGGGTGGAAGCGGAGTGAACGAGGTCTCAATTTTTGGAGACTCCACCACCACGTTCTTCCTTGGTGAGATTCGCACAGTGCGCGACACTACGCCCATCATCCTCCAGGAGCTTACGGAGCGAACCATCGCAGTGAACGACACAATCTCCTTCTCCGCGAGTGCGGATGCCGGTGTTACTCCAGTGATCTACGAGTGGACATTCAGCGACGTCAACGAGAAGATGAAGACGGGAGCGTCGCCGCTTCCGGTAGACAATGAGGGCAGAACGGTCAAGCATCAGTTCCGCAAAGAGGGCGAGTACCAGGTGTTCGTCACCGCGCGAGACCCGAACGGGCTAAAGAAGCCTGTCACGAAGTCGACCACGGTGAAGGTCACTCTCTAGTCTGAGACGGCTCCGAAATGAAGGACCCTGGTGATTTCACCAGGGTCTTTCATTGTGAGTGGCGTGTTGTTCATGATCATTTCAGGAGTAGAGAACATTGGTCACGGTCGGCTGAAGATGGAACTACGGCTTCATCCTAGCAATCCCCGAGCGGATCTCATCTTTCCAGCGCTAAAGCGCTGGGCTACTGAAAAGAACCCTGCTGCGCAGGCTGAGATTGGAGGCCGCTTCAGCGGCGTTGTTTTGAGTAGCCTCGGCGTTCACGCCGTGGAATACAACGCAACAAAGAGCATGATAAAGTCGGGCTTGAGGACCTTCTACCAGTTTGCCAGGGTGGCTCCGAGTAGCGGTCCGCCGGTTCTGTCCGTCAGCATGAACGCGAAATCACATGGATCCGCGTCTCTGACCACCTTCACCACCAGTGCATTGTCGCCTCGTTGCAGCTTCACATCAGCCATGCACGGGCCGTATCCGTAGGTGGGCCGAATTGCCTCATGCGAATGCCTCTGAAGGACGCGCTCGCCGTTGAGCCATGCCTTCACACCGTCATTTGAGTGAAGTGAAATCCTGGCATCGACCGCACCTGCGCTGCGAACGGTTGCGCGTACATAGGCCACACCTCGCTGCCCCATAAACACGCTGGCCTCGAGCGGCAGAGCACTCTCCGTTGACGGGAATCGAGTCCAGGTGGTCTGTCCGCCGGAGCGCGCCTGGTGGCGCTCCTCCATTCCCGGTCGATCCTCGACCGAGTACGTCTTGGTGAATCCTTCGTCCAGGCTATTCGGCAGAGCGCCGAGCACCCACCAGCAGTAACCGCCGAGAATTGCGAAGTCGGCTGAAGCTGCCGGCTGTCCTTCCGGTGTAACGACGAGCGAGAGCGGATTCGAGGCCTCCAGCGCAGCAGGAGGCATGACGCGCACCACGAAGCCAAGGCGGGCGGTGCGGCCTGGCTGGAGCACCTGATTGGCTCCTTGAGCGCCGGGCACTCGCACATCCCACCCACTCGGCGCACTCAGCATGAGCGTTCCCACGAAGTCGTCGTCACCCGTGTTTGTCACTTCGAACACAAGTGTTCGCGCGCTTTCGGGCAGGATTGCCGGACCGCTCTCGCCATAGTCCAGCACTACGCGCAGCTTTCCCGCCATCGCAGCCGCAGAGTTTGGCCGCAGCCAATGGAGTGGAAGCACGAGAGTGTTTGTGGTCCAAACGGGACCAGCCACAGCGGCGACGGCCTCTAGGGGCGGGGCGACAGTGGCCGGTGGCTGAGTTTCATTCGCAGCCCGCGCGGCATCGGGCAGCGCCTCTGCAGGCATTGAGGTTGAGCCACCCTTCTGAGCCGGTTCACCTTCTGCGGCAGTCATCTCGGCGCGCACATCTACAATGGTTGGAGCGTCTTCCGCCACCTCGTTGGGCGCTGGCCCTGTCGAGGGAATGGAGGCTGACACTATCGCTTCGTTAGGCTGGGATATTTGCGCAAGCAGCTCGATCTGAGGGTCCGGCTCGGGTGCAGACTCGTCCACCTGCTCCATGTGGCCGCCTGGAGAGGCCATGCGCTGCTCGCCAATCTTGGCAGCCTGCGCGACCAGTTCCGAGACGAGCTTGGGAGCCTGGGGCAGATCAACTCCCCATCCGACTACGGAGGTATCGCCGAGCGGCTCGGTCCATCGGTTTGGCAGGGTCGCCCTGCCGGCCAGGACGCCCATCACGGCCCCCGCGAGCGATGCGTTCACATCCGCGGCGAAGCCGGAGCTTGCCGCCGTCGTGAGGGCCGTGTCGAAGTCCGTCGCTCGGCAGAGCGCCAGGACCGCAAGACCGGTGTTGACCGGAGCGTCGCTCCAGTCCCATACGCTGCACGCCGCGAGGACGCCGGCCCGTGCTCCCGCAGGCAGCATGTCCGGGTGCATCGGCACGCGGGCTGCCGCGACAACCTTTGCAACCGCGCAGCCCGGCGGGATCATCGCAAGTCCGATGTCGATCAGCCGCTTGAGTGCGGGTTCACCGAAGGCCGCACTAATGATTGCCGCCCAAAACATCGCAGCCCACACTCCCTCGTCCGTGTGATCGACCGTCGCATCCTCGAATGCCAGGCGCGCCGCAGCTTGGGGGTTGCCAGGGGAGACGAATCCCCAGACGGGCGCGCGAGCGGCAGCTCGAATGCTTCGCGAGAACGCATTGTCGTATGAGCCGGATGCAGGGGGATGCAGCCCGAGCGTGAGATTTCGCCGAGTGGGGCCATATCCATCGTAGCCGTACCGAATGCGGCTGCGCCAAGCGGCTGCCAGATCACATGCCTGGATCGCCGCCGGATTGTCGGACCTTCGCTCTAGGGCTAGAATCTGAAGGTCTATGAAGTCCTTCGCCACCGCTTGGCTGGGCACGGGGTTGTAGAACTCAATCTCCGTGGCGTATCGTTTTCCGGCCACTGAATGCCCGAGGGTTGCTCCGGCGAGCATGCCGAGCCACCCACCGTGCAGTTTGCTTACGTACTCTTGCCGCAGGAGCTGCTTCTTGGACATCGCGTCGTGGCCTCCCAGATTCACTTAGCCCCATTCTAATGGCCCCACGCAGGGGCGTCAAGGAGGGCGGGACGTCGGAGGGTCGCCGCGCGCCGCAAGAGGGTAAACTCTACGTGATGCGTCTCGCGTGATAATCGAGGGCTCTGTTGGACACTTCTGTGAACGGACGAATTGACCTAAGTGGAACATACTCATGGGCGAAATAACCTCGGCGGCAAGCCACTCACTACTGGCGGACTGCTGTTTCTTGCTGTTGGGCTGACGGCGGCTCTGGGCGCTCTCGCAGTGGCGCAGGCGCCTAAGCGCACGCCCGCAAGCGTCCCGACTGCTGCGCAGGCAGAGTTCTACAAGAGTCAGGTTGAGCCCATCCTCAAGGCGAGCTGCCTGACGTGCCACGGCGGTGGCGCAGACAGCTCGGGCAAGCTCGGCCTGCAGTCTCGATCAGCCCTCCTCAAGGGAGGCGTTTCCGGAACTGCGTTCAACAAGAAGTCGCCCGCTTCGAGCCTCCTTCTAAAGGCAGTCGATTACAAGGGTCCGCAGATGCCGCCCTCGGGCAAGCTCCCGGCCGAGCAGATTAGGGTGCTGCGGAAGTGGATTCTGATGGGCGCGCCGTTCGTGCCGGGTGCCGCAGCAGCCCCCGCAGCGTCCCATGCCCCGCCGACCGTCAACGCGCAGACCATGAAATTCTGGTCGTTTCGGCCTATCAAGAATCCAGCTCCACCGAAGGTGCGCAGCGCTGGGTGGGTGCGCAATCCCATCGATTCTTTCGTCTTGAACAAGCTGGAATCCAAGGGCCTCGCGCCTGCTGCGCCCGCCTCCCGAGGAACGCTTATCCGCCGGGCGACCTACGATCTGCTGGGCATTCCGCCCTCCCCCGAGGAAGTTGCTGCGTTTGCCGCGGATCGCTCGCCGAATGCATACGAGAAGCTGATCGATCGGCTCCTGGCATCGCCTCATTACGGCGAGCGATGGGGACGCCACTGGCTCGACTTGGTGAGATATGCCGAGACAAACAGCTTCGAGCGGGATGGCGCGAAGCCGTTCGTGTGGCGCTATCGCGACTATGTGATCCGCTCACTCAACGACGACAAGCCGTTCGACACCTTCGTTCGTGAGCAGCTCGCCGGCGACGAGATTGAGAATCCCACTGCCGACAGCATGACCGCCACGGGCTACTACCGCCTGGGAGCATGGGACGACGAGCCTTCGGACCCATTGATGGCAAAGTACGAAGAACTCGACGACCTAGTGGGAACCACCAGCCAGGTGCTCCTCGGCCTCACGGTAAACTGCGCTCGCTGCCACGACCACAAGATCGACCCGGTTCCGCAGAAGGACTACTATCGCGTCATGGCCTTCTTCCACGGAGTCCGCCGTTACGGCGTGCGAAGCGAGGAGTCTGTGGCGGAGGGCTCGCTCAGGCCCATCGCAACGCCGGAAGAGCGCAAGCGCTACGCCGCCGAAAGCGGCGAGCACCAAGGCAAGCTCACTGCGCTGCGGTCCGAAATCAATGCAATTGAAGCACCGGTTCGCGCGGACTTCAGCCCGGTAGAGAAAGAGGAGTTTCGAAACCCTCAAAATCGACTGCCGATCGTCAAGAAGCGCGTACCTGCCAAGCTCTCGGAGGAGAAGTTCGAACAGTATGCCGCCCTGGTGAAGCGCCACGAGGAGCTGATGGCGAATCCGCCAAAGGGGCTGACGATGGCCCTGGCCGTGTCGGAGTCCGGCAGTAAGCCGGACCCTGCCTTCGTGCTGCTGCGCGGAAATCCCCATGTGAAGGGCGAAGCAGTGGAGCCCGGATTCCCATCCGTCCTGGCACCTCCCGAGCCTGTCATTACGCCGACGAACTCCGAAGTGCCGACCTCAGGTCGTCGTCTGGCATTGGCAAACTGGATAGTGAGCTCGGGCAATCAGCTTACCGCCAGGGTGATGGCGAATCGCATCTGGCAATATCACTTCGGCAGAGGCATCGTTCGAACTCCGAGCAACTTCGGCTTCCTCGGCAATCCGCCGACCCACCCAGAACTGCTCGACTGGCTCGCAACCGACTTGGTAAAGGGCGGCTGGCGGCTGAAGCGCATGCACAAGCTGATCATGCAGTCGAACACCTATCGAATGTCGTCTAGGTCGAATTCACTGGCCTTGGCGAAGGACCCCGAGAACGACCTCCTTTGGCGGTTCGACATGCGGCGGCTGACTGCGGAGGAAGTGCGCGACTCGATCCTAGCTGCAAACGGAAGCTTGAATGCGTCCGCCATGTTCGGGCCGAGCATCTACCCAACCATTCCGGAAGAGGTGCATGCCGGCCAATCGGTTCCCGGGGCGGGCTGGGGCAAGTCGTCGCCGGAGGAAGCCGCTCGCCGCAGCATCTACATCCACATCAAACGGTCGCTCACGGTGCCTATCTTGGCGAGCTTCGATGTGCCGGAGACCGAGTTTAGCTGCCCGGTCAGATTTGCGACTACGCAGCCTACGCAGGCGCTGGGAATGATGAACAGTACGTTTCTGAACCAGCAGGCAGGCATCTTCGGTGATCTTCTCCGCAAGAACGCGGGACCGACCGTGGCGGAACGTGCGCGTTATGCCTTGCGGCGAGTGGTGCAGCGCGAGCCGACGCCGGCGGAAGTGACCCGCGGCGTGCGCCTCGTTGCTCAGCTTCGCGCTAAGGGCGCGAGCGAGGATGAGGCGCTCAGGCTCTTCTGCGTGGTTGCGCTTAACCTGAACGAGTTCTTGTACCTTGACTAGAGCTTGGACGGAACAACCGAGTTCGCTCGAGGAGGTTGCCGCATGCCTTCCCGAGCCCGAGTGGCTTGACTGGTACCTGATGACTCCTCTCGAGCGATGGAAGGCAACCGAGGTTCTTTGGGACCGTTATCTGGAAATAGGAGGATCGCTTGATCCGGAACCCGATACGCAGAGTCCTTTCTTCGATCCGTCAGAGTTCGCTCCAGAGCCTCCTGATGGGAGGCCAGGCATGCGTATTCTACGGCGCAGCGGAGTTTAGCAAGGATATCGACATTGCGATAGCGGTCGACGCGATGAGCCTGCAGGCGCTGACAGAGGTGCTGAAAGCGCTTCTAGCGGTGGAGATAGCGCTCCCCCCATTTAGTGCGGACAACCTACTGCGGGGGCATGCAGTTCGCTTTCGCTGCAAGGCGCCTGAGGCAGACAATATTCGGCTCGTCGTGATGGCAAACATGAGAGGGGTTGACTCGTTCGCCGATCTTTGGAAGCGGCGCACAACTATCAACGAGGGGGGACCAGACGAATGTAACCTGATGGGTCTTCCCGATCTCGTGCAGGCAAAGAAGACTCAGAGGGACAAGGACTGGCCGATGATTCGCAGGCTTTTGGAAGCCAATTACTTCCAGAACCGCGATCGTGCTGAAGCGTCTCACGTCTCGTTCTGGCTTCGAGAGCTAAGGTCGCCCGAGCTGCTGTGTCAGGTAGCTCGATTGCACGGATCGGAGGCCGCGAGCCTAACACAGGCGCGTCCCCTCCTGAAGGTCGCACTGTCTGGGGATGTAGGAGAGGTAGCCGACGCTCTGGACCGTGAGGAGCGAGCCGAACGTGATCTCGACCGAGCCTATTGGCTTCCGCTGAAACTGGAGCTTGAGGAGATGCGGCGAAATCGCCTTCGGTCCAGAGAATGAGACTTCTAGAGTGCACAAGAGAGAGCAACCATGGATAGAGAACAGCAAATAGGTTTGGATGGGCTCTGCGCGCGCAAGACTCGCCGCCAGTTCTTCTGGGAGGTTGGCGCAGGCTTCACGGGGCTGGCGATGGCAGGGATGCTCGAAGAAGGCTTTTTCGCGAAGCAGGCGTTCGCGGCAGACGGCGTGTCGAAGTTCACAAATCCGCTCGCGCCAAAGAAGCCGCACTTCACTCCGAAGGCGAAGAGCGTCATCTTTCTCTACATGTATGGTGGCCCCAGCCAGATAGACACGTTTGACTACAAGCCCACGATGTACGGCATGGACGGCAAGACGATTGCCGTCAAGACCTTCGGGAGGGGCGGCCACCGAAACCAGGGGCGCATCGTGGAGCCGAAGTGGAAGTTCAAGCAGTATGGCCAGTCAGGCCTGTGGGTCTCGGACCTCTTTCCGCACCTTGCAACCTGTGTGGACGACATCGCCTTCATCCGGTCCATGACGGCGGATTCGCCCATCCATGGGTCCGCCATGCTGCAGATGAACACCGGCAAAATCTTGAGTGGAAGCCCATGCCTTGGGTCATGGGTCAACTATGGTCTGGGCACGGTTAACCAGAATCTTCCCGGCTTCGTGGTGATGCTCGACCCGCGCGGCGGTCCGATTAGCGGCGCGAAGAACTGGAGCAGCGGCTATATGCCGGCCTCGTATCAGGCGACCACTATCTCCGCCGGCAAGACGCCCATTCTGGATCTGCAGCGGCCTGAAGGCGTGACCGACGGCATGCAGCGCTCAATGCTCGATACCCTGAAAGCGTACAATTCCGACCACGAAGCCAGTCGAGTGGACAATAGCAACCTCGCAGCACGCATCGCCAGCTATGAGCTTGCCTATCGCATGCAGGCCACGGCTCCTGAAGCCACGGATCTCAGCACCGAGTCCGACGCCGTAAAGCAGCTCTACGGAATCGGCGACCAGCGGACAGACGTATTTGGCCGGCAGTGCCTCATGGCTCGGCGGCTTGTGGAGCGAGGAGTTCGGTTCATCCAGCTCTATTCCGGCGGCAACCATGTGGACACCACCTGGGATGCGCACAACGACCTCGTGGACAACCACACGCTGCACTGTGGCGAGACGGATAAGCCCATAGCCGGACTGCTGAAGGACCTGAAGCAGCGCGGAATGCTCGACAGCACGCTCATTGTGTGGGGCGGAGAGTTTGGAAGGCAGCCCACCGCCGAGTATGCAACAGGCACGGGGCGCGATCACAACTCCTATGGTTTCACGATGTGGATGGCCGGAGGCGGCATCAAGGGCGGTCAGGCAGTGGGCCAGACGGACGAACTTGGCAGCGCCGCAGTGGAAGATCCGTTCCACGTTAAGCACCTGCATGCCACGGTGCTCAACCAGCTCGGCATGGACCCGAACCGGCTAGCGTACTTTTATGGCGGGCTAAACCAGAGGCTCGTGGGCGTCGAGGGCGCGGAGCCTATCAAGAAGGTGATCTAGCGTGTCCCTAGTCTTCAGGCGAGTGGCGCAAGGTGGCACGGGTTGAAACCCGGCCCTTGGATTGCGAAACCCGCCTTCGCGGGTTGAGGACGACATTGATGCCGTTTAAGAATTGAGTCCGCGCAGGCGGACTTGGCAGTCACAGCCGCGTACTTCAGTGCGCGGATGAATCCACCGGCCAGGCGGCATTTGTGGTGTTGCACGGGTTGAAACCCGGCCCTTGATTTGCGAAACCCGCCTTCGCGGGTTGAACGTGATCACTATCGCACCTTCCCGAGCGTGTCGAACCGATACAGCAGCTTTCCGTCCGCGGTGCTCCAGACGCACACAACTCCGACGAACCCGCCCGCTGCTGCAAGCGAACCATCGGGGCTAAGCGCAGCCGCATAGAGCCAGTCTGCCGCGCCCGTCAAAGTCAGCGTCGGAGCGCCGCCTGTCGATTTCCAGAGCCGCACTGTCTTGTCCGCGCTTGCTGTCATCACCGTCTCACCCTTTGGACCAAAAGCTGCCGCCTGAACTCCTCCAGAGTGTCCACTGAACACCACCGCCTGCTCGCTGGCGGTCGGGCCAAAGGTCCATATCTTTGCAACCTTGTCGCCGCCCGCCGAGAGCAGGCGCTTGCCGTCCGGGCTGAATTCCAGCTTGTAGATGGTGTCGGCGTGTGCTCGACCCAGGAACGTGTAGAGCCGCTTTCCGGTGCTCCCCTCCCAGACCTTGATGCTGCGGTCAACGCCGGACGTCGCCAGGTACTTCCCGTCCGGGCTGTAGCAGACCGCATACACCGCGTCGGCGTGGTCCTTGAGGGCTTGAACTGCCTTGCCGGTGCCGAGGTCCCAGAGTCGCACGATGCGGTCCGCTCCGGCGGTAGCAAGCCTCGCTCCATCTGGACTGAAAGCGAGACCACACACAGTGTCGATATGCTCCCAAAGCTTTGCAAGGAGGGAGCCGGTTGCAGTACTCCAGACATGAGCATCGCCGAAGAGGGTGGGGTCGCCGCCGCCTCCAGCGAGCTTCGAACCGTCCCTGGAGTAGGCGAGTGCGGTCACGGCGTTTGCCGGGCCGCCAAGATTGGACACTACTCGTCGCTCTGGGACACTCCAAAGTATCACTTTGCGATACGTCCCAATGGCCAGAGTCTTCCCGTCCGGGCTGAAGGCCATGGATGTAACCGGCGGAGATGTCTTGCCTGCGGCGGCCGACCGCGTTCGCCCTGAGCGCGCATCCGTCCATCCTGAGCGCGGCTCAGCCCTATCGAGCCGCGGTCGAAGGGGGCGAGCTTCGCCGGCAGCCTGAATAGTATTGGAGGAAGGCGAGATCGAGAGACCCAGTATGCAGAGGCAGGCGGCTGCAGCGTGTAAACTCATAAGAAGGAGTTCGCCTTCCGGTGCAGTGGCTCCTTGACCCGAGGGGAATATTGGCAGAATGAATCTGGACCCACTGGTTCTCGCCATTGACGTGGGAACGTCGTCGTGCCGCG
>VFKD01000238.1 GCA_009885735.1 bacterium | reverse complement strand
TACCGGTTTCGGGGCGCCTCGCCGGCGAATGTCTCTGAGTTCGAGCGAGACTATCCTTCGGGCAGCCGCATCCTGCTTCGGACAAACTACCGAAGCCGGCCTGCAATCGTGGAGGCTGCCGCGCGGTTCTCCGAAGCGTCGTTCGGTCCCAGGGATGCGCCGTGGCTCTCGATTCGGAATGATGCGCCGACAGCAGTAGAATTCGTAGAGAGTGAGACAAAGTCCGGCCAGATCGCAGCGCTTGCGGAGCGCATCGAATCCGCTGCGCGTCAAGGGGTCGCTTTTGGCAGCAACGCTGTGCTTTGCCGCACGAATGCCCAGGCCCAGGCAATCGCGTCGGAACTGGAACTGGAGGGAATCCCGACCGACCTCAAGGAGAGGGTCTTCGATTCTCCAGCGGTTCGAGACCTCCTCTCGTGCATCGACATCGCCGCGAAGGACGGCAGCATCGGCGAGGCCCGCCTTGGCAGGACGCCCCTAGCGGATGTTGAGGCTAACCAGAACGCAGGACCTAAGTCGGCCTACGATCTCAGCTGCGAGATTCTCTTCGGAGAGCTTAGACGCTATGCGCCTGCATCACTTGCACCAGCGAGCCTTCTCGGAATGCCTGCGGGCCGCTCGGTTCGCGAGCTGCTTCGCCTAGCGCGAACGCATATGGAAGCTCATGCGTCTGACCCTGATGCCGCAAGCGCGACCCTCGCTTCAAATTGCAGTCGGTTCGCGCGGTTTGTTCAGGCCGCCTGCGCAGCCGGTATCAGAACAGCAAACGATCTCGACGGACCTGCTCCTGATGCGGTGCGAGTGATGACCGTGCATGCAGCAAAGGGCCTCGAGTTTCCCTATGTCTATCTCCCGAACCTCAATAAGGGCTTGTTTCCGGGGAAGAAGCCGCCTTCCCGCGTGCCGGACCTCATCGGCGTAACCAGCCCCGAGGCCGAGAAGATCGAGGAGAGCTGCCTCTTCTTTGTTGGAATGACTCGCGCCCAAGAGCGCCTCGTGATGCTGCGGCCCTCGCTGTCCGGCGCAAAGCCGGCTGAACCCTCTTTTCTTTGGAACGCTGCCCTGGGTGAGAACGCTCCTACAATCGTGAGCGAGGGGCCGGACACACCGCTGGAGTTTGCAGAGACCGCCGCAGCGCCCACCGCATCGACTGGGCCATGGCCCATATCGGCGGTGCATCGCTATCCGGACTGCCCGCGGAAGTTCTACTACAGCCAGGTGAATACGCCGACAGAACCGACCCACCAAACCAGTTACCGATCCCTGCACCGCGCGGTGATGGACGTGCTGCAGGAGGCCTACAACGCGCTTGATACGCCAGATATGTGCAGTCTCGAAGCCAAGCTCAGCGAGGCCATGGCGCCGCCTGTGAGCGCGCAAGATCGCGTCCGCGTGGAACACGCCAAGAAGCTTCTGCGGAAGGGAGCAGAGTTGTATTCTGAGTTGTCTATTAAGCGCTCAGGAGTTCGACACAGCGCCCCGTGGACCGGCATCGCTGAGCTGACTAGTGGACGAGTTCGCGTGCGGGTGGACAGGCTGCTCAAGCTCGACGACTGCTCCCTTGAGGCGAACGTACTGAAGGTTGGACGCCTTGGGGACTCGGCGCACACGGACCCTCGGTACTCAGTGATGCGGCTTGCCCTCTCGCAGGCCATCCCAGAGGCAAGCTCTATTCGCATCATAGTTCGCAGCCTACTGACGGGAGAATCCAAGGAGGCGCCGGAGAAGGCCCGATATGATCTGCCGCGGATAGACAAGATCAACGGGATATTGCTGCGAATAGCTGCGAAGGAGTTCGAACCCCTGCCCAGCGACCGCGAGTGTCCTTACTGTCCGTTCTTCATCCTCTGCCCGAATGAGCCCGTGACTGTGGGTGAAGCGGATGGGCAGGAAGAAGCCGAGTAGATGGGAGACGAGGTCTCGACAACCACACCGAGTGGTACATCGGCCCAGCCGTCATTCGACCGTTTGGTTGCTCTACTGAGGAACGAGGCTTTGAAGCAGCGCGTAGCTGGATTGATCGGTTGCGTGGCGGCACTGGGCATTGGGACCTACCTCGTAATCCTAACTGTGGTAATCTTGGTACGCTCGTACGGTCATTCGCATCCAGCCTTTCCAGAGCACATGGAGTTCCTGTTCAACCTGCTCCTGGTTGCTGCCGGACTTGGCGCGGCAACCTCTAAGCGCGCCAAGAGGGCTGCACGAGAACTGCTCGAGTTTGACGACGTTCGCGCAATCGGTCCACTGGCCGAAATGTTCCACACGCAAGACCAGGAGTTGCGAGGCGCGATTCGCCCGGTTCTACTTAGGTTACTGCCAATGGCGACATCGACCCTGAAGACTGAAATATCTCGAGAGCAGGCTCACAGCCTCGCCAGGGCAATTACTGGAGAAGACATGGACCTTTCTATAGCAATCATCCACGGGCTTGGGAGATTTGGAACCGGCACATCACTTCCGGACATACGTGCGATTGCCGAGTGGCAGGAGACATTCGGCAACCAGAAAGTCCTTCAGCGTGCTGCCCAGGAAGTTCTACCCGCTCTCGAGCAGGCGGCCCGGGACGAAGCGCTCCGGATGTCCCTGCTGCGTCCCTCCTCGTCGCCCGACGCTCCGGAACAGGTCCTGCTTCGGCCCGTAGGACCGTACACGACCGTGGATGAGACCCAACTCCTGCGGCCTGCACAGCCGGACTGAAGCACATTGCAGTCTTGGCGCTGAGAGCGTATAGTAGAGTATGAAGCAAGTTATCAATCACACGGTTGAAGGCGTTCATCCTGGGCTTCACAAGCTCGGAAGCGAAATCGCAACTGAGCGCCTGCAGGCTGAGGCTGCCATCGAGGCGCTTGGCACGCGGGCCGTCGATGAGCTGTTACGGCTCCTCGCCGCGGAAGCAAACCTGCGCACGAAGAGGTTACGCGCGCGGAGCCTGTGGGCGCTTGCAGCGTGCAGTCTTATTGTTGTGATGGCGGTGGCAAAACTGACAGAGGGCAGATTCGATCCATCGATCATATCGGCATGCCTCTGGGTGCCCAGTTTCATCGCAGTCGCCGCTGCGGTCTCCTCAAAGGCAAGTTCCGCCGCTATCGCGCTCATCAGATACGAGGACCCTCGGGCTATTGGACCACTCGTCGAGCTCCTTACTTCCAGTGTCACACCCTTCAACGCGGAGGTCCGGCGAGGACTTATGCAGCTTCTGCCTGCCGCGCCCGCATCGATTCGTACAATTCTCAGCACGAGACAAGTGAACTGCATCAACAATCTTCTCAAAGGAAGTGACCGCGAGCTCTCAATGGCGGTCATCAAGGGTTTGGAGACGTTCGGCACGGCCAGGTCGCTCCCAGCGGTGCGCAGGCTCGCGGATAGCTACAAACAACAAGTGATGAGCGATACCGAATGGCGCGCGTACTCAGAGCTGCGGCAGGCTGCGCGTGCGCTCCTTCCAATTCTGGAGCAGAGGGCGAACGAACAGGGCGACAGCGAGATACTTCTGCGGCCCGCATCTTCCCCGGATTCACCCGAGCAGGTCCTGCTTCGTCCTGTGGGAGCGCCAACTAACGCGGACGAAACCCAACTCCTGCGGCCTGCACAGCCGGATTGAAGGGCAGCACGGACTTGGCACTGAGAGCGTATAGTAGAGTATGAAGCAAGTTATCAATCATGCGGATGAAGGCGTTCATCCCGAACTTGAACAGCTCGGAAGCAAGGACGAGGCTGAACGTTGGCAGGCGCGCGCGGCAATCGATCGACTTGGACCCCGGGCTGTCGAAGAGCTGACGCATCTGCTAAGTATGGAAGCGATAAAGCGGCGCAAAGCATTCCGCAGAAACCAAGCATTCAGCTTAGCGAGTTCCCTGGCAATCTGGCTCGTCTATCGATCTACCGTAGGCTACAACTCATTCAACATTCTTATGTTCATAGCGACATTCGTCGGGATCAGAGCGGTTGCGAATACCTCGGCGCGCGCGAAGTCCGCCGCAAAGGCGCTACTTCAGTATGACGACCCCCGTGCGATAGGTCCGCTGGCCGAGATGCTTACGACCGAGGACGCGGAGCTTAGAGGCGAGATTCGGCGAGCCCTGCTGAAGCTGCTGCCAGAAGCCCCGATGTCGCTGCGTGCATCGATCACGGTTGAGCAGACGGATTGCCTCAACAAGGCTCTCACGGCCAAGGATCCCGAACTTGAGCTCGCGATCCTAAAGGGTCTGCATCAGTTTGGCACTGGGCGGTCGCTACTTGCGGTTCGCACTCTTGCGCAAGGCGAAGATTGGGAGGTTTGGAGCAACTCGGGGAGAGGTCCTCGCTCCGCTCTGCGACAAGCAGCAGTGGATCTCGTGCCAATCCTGGAGAGTGTCGCCCGCGAGGAGGCGCTCCGCGACACACTGCTTCGGCCAGCGTCCTCCCCGGACTCGCCGGATCAGGTCTTGCTTCGTCCTGTGGGACCGTCCACGAATATCGATGAGACCCAACTCCTTCGGCCCGCACAGCCCGAATGAACATCGGGGCACAGAACGCGGCACAGAGGCGAATGGACCACAAAGTGTTCATCGTTTTCGGCGGCGCGACGGGTCACGGTGAGGCCCTTTCCCGCAGCCTCGTCGAACTGGGTGCGACCGTGGTTATTGCCGACATCGACGAGGCCGCGGGGCACAGCGTAGCGGACAAGATCGGCCTGCAGTGTAGATATCGCAGGGTCGATATTCTCGATTTGGACGACCACGTCACATCGGTGGAGGCTTCGCTAGCCCGATACGGACGTCTCGATGGACTGATCTACTGGGTTTGTGCAGGCGACTATGTCATTGTCGCCGAACCTGGAGTTACCGACGAGGCGATACGTGCAAGCATCGACTCTGCGTTGCCGCGACTGGACGCGCTTATACCCAACGGCTGCCGCGAAGTGCTGCTCGACGACAGCAGTGTGCGCCTCTTCGTGCCGTCCAACAACTCCGATTCATTGGTCCTGGAGATGTTTATGGCCCAGTGCATGGGTGCAAGTGAGACCATCGAAATGGAGATACCCGCATCGTGATTTGTACGATTCTCGCTCTCATTGCCGCATCTGTCCCTGGCCAATCGGATGTGACTATCACCATTGACCCTACGCCGATGCGCATCGTGAGGAATGCGGGCGGAGGCGGCTACCAGGCGTTTCCGGACATCTGCCGACTGAAGTCGAACGAACTGATGGTCGTATTCTACAACGGCTACGGCCACGTCTCCCAGCCAAACGCCGAGCATCCATTGGGTGGGCGGGTATGCGCAGTTCGCTCCAACGACGAGGGCGCCACATGGAGCCCGGCGGAAGTGGTGGTGGACACGCCGAAGGACGACCGCGACCCTAGCATAGCTTGCATGCCGAACGGCGATCTGATCGTGAGCTACTTCGAGTACGGCAAGCATACCGAGTGTGATACGAAGATCGTTCGCTCATCGGACGGCGGCAAGACCTGGAGCGAGCCGCAGCTAGTTGCGCCATCATTCGCCTGCTCGTCTCCGGTTCGCAGGCTGCGAAAGGGTCGCCTGCTGCTTCCGGTCTACACCGTTGACGGTACGGGAGGCGCCAGGGCCTACTCGGCCGTGTGCGCTTCGGATGATGGTGGCCGTACATGGCTTGCCCCCGTGGTGGTTGGCCTTGAGCCGGGACTGACGCTCGACGAGACAGACCTCTTCGAGCGCAAGGACGGAACAATCTTTGCGATGATGCGCGAGGTGATGGCATCTGCAGAGTCCAAGGACGGTGGCAGAACCTGGACGCGGGTAGCCAAGACAGGGTTTCCAGGCCACTGCCCCTACATGCTCATGTCAAACCAAGGTGTGCTCCTGATGGCGCACCGGGTGCCTATGACCGCGCTGCACTACAGCACGGACGAAGGACGAACATGGAGAGGACCGGTGACCATCGACTCTGTTATCGGCGCGTATCCAAGCATGGTGACGCTCAAGGACGGCTCCGTGCTCTGCGTCTACTACGAGGAGGGTGTCAACTCCGCCATCCGTGCGAAGCGAATTCGCGTGAGCCGGGCGGAACGATGACTCTCCAGCGCATTTGACACTCGGAAAGGCCGGCAGTATACTCGCAAAGCCACAGAACGTTCGTCCGGCCCCGAGGAAAGCAATTCGTGAATCTTGATGAACAGGTCGCACTTCTCACCCGAGGCTCGGCAGGAATAACCCCACAGGGCGGGCTTGAGCAGAAACTCAAACGATCTTCCGAAACCGGCAAGCCGCTGAAGGTGAAGCTCGGCCTAGACCCAACTGCGCCGGACATCCACCTTGGGTTCGCGGTCGTGCTGCGAAAGCTCAGGCAGTTTCAAGACCTCGGACACCAGGTAATCCTGATCATCGGGGACTACACCGCGCTCATCGGCGATCCATCGGGCCGCTCCGCGACGCGCCCCATGCTGACGGACGAGCAAATTGCCCAAAACGGGGCGACGTATGTGGACCAGCTCTCGACCATCCTGGACCGCGAGAAGACACAGGTACGCTTCAATGGCGAGTGGCTCGGCAAGCTATCCTTTGCCGAGGTAGTGCGACTAAGCGCCCGAATGACGGTGGCTCAAGTTCTCGAGCGCGATGACTTTCAGAAGCGCTACCGTGCAGGCGAGCCTATCGGCCTCCACGAGCTGCTCTATCCCCTCGCTCAGGCGTACGATTCCGTGGCGATTGAGGCCGATATCGAGATGGGCGGCCAGGACCAGATGTTCAACATCCTCGCGGGTCGGGGCCTGCAGAAGGAGCTCGGTCAGGAGCCGCAGGTAGGGTTCTTCATGCCGCTTCTCGTTGGCCTCGACGGCGAGAAGAAGATGAGCAAGTCGCTGGGTAACTATGTCGGGGTGCAGGACGTGCCGAATGAGATGTTCGGCAAGCTGATGAGCATTCCAGACACCGCGCTTGCCACCTACTTTGAGCTAACAACCGACGTCCCCATGGACGAGATCAAGGCTCTCCTGGCCGCCGCTGAACAGGGAGAAGTGAACCCGAAGGACGTAAAGAAGCGGCTCGCCAGAGAAGTGATTACGATCTACCATTCCGCCCAGGCTGCTGCAGAGGCGGACGCGCACTTTGAATCTGTGTACTCTCGCAAGGAGGCACCAAGCGAGATTCCAGAGGCCGCATTCGCAGCAGTGGACGCCAAGGACGGCAAGGTGTGGATATGTAAGCTGCTTGCATCGGTTGGGCTCTCGAAGGGAACGGGCGACGCGCGCAGAACCGTTCTGCAAGGCGGCGCGAAGCTCAATGGTGAGCGAATTAGTGATCCGAACCTCGAACTGGCACTGACCGACCTGGATGGCGCGGTTCTGCAGGTGGGCAGTCGGCACTTCGTGCGTGTTCGGACCACATAGGGCGCCGAACTGATGAGAGCCAGAGTGGCAGTAGTTCTCATTATCGCCGTCGGCGTTGCCGGGGCGTGCTTCAAGCTGCTCGCCCCAGACACTCCCTACCGATCTAGCCCGAGGAGACGCGGCGGCGCAGGCATCACCGCACAGATCCGGGGCGGCGGTGGTGCGCCTTTACAGCGGCGCGGCGGCGGGTTAACCACGCTGGCAAGCACGGCGCCGCCCCCCGACGAGGGCATTCTCCTAAGCCACGCCTCTAGGTCAGGCCGATTCCTGGTCTGGATTAGGCAGCTGGTGGATGAGCCAACCGGTCAGAGCCTGACTTTTGAGCGGCCGGCAAACGCAAGTCCGGTCACCATGCTTCGCGCCACTCTGCAGGTTCTACCCGCAAACCTGGGAGACGCAACTCAACTCGAATTGGAGCCGGATTCGGTTCGAGTTCACTATGATGCCGGTCCAGGCGAGCCCGTCCAAGCCTTTGTCGACTCTGAACGGACCGTTACGGTTGCGCACGGCAAGGCATTCTCTCTGCGCCTCGGGTCTCCACCGAGGGGAGCGAGGAACATCACCGAATT
>VFKD01000175.1 GCA_009885735.1 bacterium | reverse complement strand
GTGAGCACAACGAGCATGAAGCGTTCGAAGTGATCAATTTCATCGATAAACCGGCGCATCAGCGAAACCATGTTCATAAAGGCCATCGGCGTATAGGTCGTACGGTCCGAGGGCTGCAAGTCCGCGAGCATCTGCTTCGCTGCCTCGGGCGAGAGTCCCCCGCTTGCCGCTCCTTCCAGCGCCGCCATCATCCTTGCCTTCTGTTGGGCTGCCGTAGGCTTAATGTTCTGGTACGCCCGGAGGTCGAGCACCACCATCAGTCCACGGTAGCCCGCCTCGGGCAGCCACCGGCAGAACGAGGAGAGCATAGAGCGTGCGTTCGTGGGGCCGATGTGGCTGTAGATGAGTATTCGCTTGAGCGCGGCGAGACCGCCCTTTGGCTTGCGCCCGCGAAACCACTGCAGCAGAACGTCCTCGTCCAAAGGCGTCATTGCGTTCGGGTCGAGCTGTGCTCGCGCAAGCGCTCCCAGGGCGGATCGGAACTCAAACATCTTGCGCCTGTCGCGCATCAGCACCGCTCGGAAATGCTCCTCAAACATCTGCAGAAGGACCGATGCATCAACCTGATTTGCCTGCGCAATGGTCTCCAGATCGCAAACCGGCGAGCCCTCCGGAACGGTTATTCTCTTGCTTTCAAAGTAGCCCTGTACCTGTTTATCGGCCATCGACTTCCAATCTACATCGCGAGTGATTGCGAAGAACAGCTTATGCATCTGATGCAGATCGGGATTCTTGCCTGCCTCGTCCTTCTGGTCGCTGTCCAGAACAACGCTGTAATAGTTTTGGCTGCGGGCCAATTCGCAGAGCTGGGTGCTCACGCCGGCGAGGTGATCGTCCGAGCCGCTGACGAACTTAACTGCAGAGCCGCCGGACGGAATATAGTCGGACAGGTAATCGCGCTCAATGACGCTGAGCCACTCCTCGCGGGCAACCCGACCAATCGCGTGCTCCGGGCTCATTTGAACGCAATCCCGTAGAAGTACTCCTTGTTGCCGTCGTCCTTAACCACCGCAAAGATGTCGGCGCTCTTTGCCTTGGTGGAGTCCGTGGCGACTATGAGTTCCTTGCCTGCACGCGTGAACCTTGTATTTGTAACCAGCAGTCGCAAAATGTCCTGCGCAAATGCGACCCGGGTGTTCTGAGCGGACCAGCCCGGTGCCTCGCAAAACTGTTCGTAAATTGCTCTGAGAGGAACCGTACGGCCTCCGTCCAGCGCCTTCACGTTGCGCAGGTAAGATTTGTAGAGGCTCTCGAGGAACTGCGTTGGAGCACCGCCGGAATTGCGGTCGCGCAGCGTCTTGAGCTGCTTTGCCACGAAGGACGGGCGCACTGTGGGCAGGCTCTTCT
>VFKD01000483.1 GCA_009885735.1 bacterium | reverse complement strand
TCGTAGTCCATTCCCTTGAATGAGCGCTCCGAGAATTGGTGAACGTCAATAGGATTAAACGCCTCGGTGCGCAGTTTATACGCAAACGCCTCCTGGCCAACGGTTATGTGCTTTTTTGGGAGTTTCGATTCGGTCTCGCGCACAAGCTTCAGCATATGGTCTAGCCAAGCGTTCACTTCGTCGGGCTCGGGTGAATCCGGCACGCCGGTTCCTCCTCCCGGCTCGTTGCAAACCTCGATAATCACGTTGTCGTACGGGTTTATCTCTGTCACAAGTCGGCGCAGGTGCGCCTCCTGAAACGCAAGGAGCTTCGGATTTCGAAGTGTGTTGTAGTCGTACCACTGAATGCTCTCCACCCCGTTGATGTTGTTTCCCGCGTGTAGGGGGTTGAGCCTCCACATGTCCGGGCCATACGTGTTGCTGAAGAGCACCACTTCCACGATCACTCCATGCTTGACCGCTCCCTTCAGAAACCGGTGAAGGCGCCCCAGGAACTCATCGCTCCACTTCGTGAGGTCATACTTGGGCAGGAGGTCCATCGCCCTGTCCGGCCCCACGCGCATGTAGGGCGCGATATAGTCGGTGGTCTCCGGCTTGCAGGTTGAGTAGGGGTTGGCGGCGGACTGCAGCTCGCGAAACAGGGTAAACAGGCGAGTGTAGTTGATGCCCACCTCCTCGCAGTCCTCCAGGTAGCGCTCGAAGTCGAAAGGGCGGTTCATCACTGAGCCGTAGTGCTCGCAGGCGGTGGCGAGCACCATGGGCTTGCCGAGATACTCAAATACCTTGGAGTTCCGTGGGTGAATCCGTATCGGACTGGCCATTGAGAGGGTCTCCTATGTTACTTTCGACTGAATCAGGCACGCTCAGGGTGTGAGGTGCTCAAGCCGTTCTCCGTGTCTCTGTGTCTCTAGCGAAGCGGGTGGTTCAACGCCCCTGCCGCCGCCACACTCCGCTCGAGTCGTTCATCTGTTCAGGATGATCATGGGCCGCCGGGTCGAACCTATCTACAGGTTCGCGCTGAAGGACGTGATTACCTTGACAGTACGCGCGAACGGACTATAATGGCGCTGGATGACGGTGACACAGAAAGGACGAGCGATGATTCCCCAGAACGAGAAGGCGAAGCAGTTTCTATCCGGGCCGCCCAAGCGGCTCTTTATTGGCGGCGAGTGGGTAGAGCCCAAGAGCGGCAAGACGATTGAAGTTCGTGACCCAGGTGACGGTCAGGTTATCGCCCAGATAGCCGCAGGAGGCGCGGCGGACGTGGATGCAGCGGTGGCCGCCGCTCGGGATGCGTTCCGCAAGAGTGGCTGGGCCACCATGCCGGTGAACGATCGCGCCGTCATTCTGCACAGGCTCGCCGATCTGGTTGAGAAGAACCTGGATGCATTGGCGCAGCTCGAGTCGCTTGATGTGGGCAAGCCACTCGCGCAGGCCACCGCGGTGGACATTCCGAACGTGGCCGCTACGCTGCGCTACTATGCCGACCTCGCAGTACACACTCGCAGCGCAGAGCCGATCGCGGTCTCCGGCTTCGATGCGCGTTCCATTCGCGTGCCATACGGCGTCTGCGCCTTCATCATCCCGTGGAACTTCCCTCTGCTGCTGGTGGGCTGGGGCATTTCGCCGGCGCTTGCCGCAGGAAACACGGTGGTCATTAAGCCGCCGGAGGACGCCTCGCTCACCACGCTCTATCTGTGTGACCTGGC
>VFKD01000327.1 GCA_009885735.1 bacterium | reverse complement strand
GTGGCGATTGGCACGTTCGATGGCCTGCATCTCGGCCATCAAGCGCTCATTCGTGCAGCCATCGCGGATGCGGTGGCCTACTCAAGGCCGGCCGTAGTCCTCACGTTCGACCGTCACCCTGCAGAGCTCGTCGCGCCCGATAGGACGCAGCCCTATCTCAACACAGACTCGCAGCGCATCAGGATGCTTCAAGACCTCGCGCCGGACCATCTGGTATTCGTCGAGTTTGATGACCGGTTTCGGCGGCTCTCGGCCGAAGCGTTCTCTCGGTTTGTGCTCAAAGGAGTGCTTGGAGCCCGGTCCGTCTTTGTGGGAGAGGGCTTTAGGTTCGGATACGACCAGACGGGAGACACCAAGTACCTGCTGGATGCGCGGGCGAGGCTTGCCTTCGATGTGGAGGTACTGGAACCGGTTCTCTTCGAGGGCGAGCGCGTCAGCAGCACGTCCATTCGCGGGAGGCTGACCCTGGGGGACCTGCAGGCTGCTCAGGATAGACTTGGCTACCGATACAGACTTAGTGGTACCATAGTGACGGGTGAGCGGCTTGGCAGAACTCTAGGCTATCCCACCGCGAACCTCGCTCCCACGCGGCGACTGGTTGTTCCGCGAGACGGCATCTATGCAGTCTGGGTCCATCTGGACGGCGAACGCTGGATGGGTGCGTGCTGCATTGGGTTCCGGCCAACCGTGGGCGGATCGGCAAGGACGATAGAGACCTATCTGCTGGACTTTGATGGAGACCTGTATGGACGCGATCTCGAGCTTGAGTTTGTGCAGAGGCTGCGAGATGAAGTCAAGTTTGACTCGCTGGAAGCGCTTGTGGCGCAGATTGGCGAAGATGTAGACGCGGTAAGGCAGCAGCTTGCGGGTGATGCTTGAAACCCTTTGTTCAGGTCAAACGTATGACTCTCGGTTGTTCGACTTTCTACCAAGGAGTAGAGAACATGAAATCCTTTACGAAGTTAGTTCTCGTCGGGCTGACGCTCTCCGTGATAGCCCCGTCGTCCGGCGCGCAGTTGAACCGCCCACAGGCTGGGCAGCGGCAGGCTCAGCAGCGTCGGCCGGCAAAGAAGAACTTTGCGGCTGAGTTTGCAGCCATCGCGGTGGATCTGGGAAAGACGCTGAACGCCAGGGTGGTTGTGGACCCGCTGATCTTCGTCATCAACAAGCCGTCGGCTCCTAAGGACGAGACCATTGAAGCTGCCCTCAACACGCTAACAACCGGAATGAAGAATGTCGCATGGCGTCGCGCATACCTGAATCAGGCCGGCGGCGGAGGAGTGTCAAATCCTGCAAAGCTGGCGGCCGCGGTGCGGGCGATGGAGATGGTCGAGCAGTCCGGCTTGGTCACCGAGAATGTGGCTACTCGACGCGCGTCCACGCTCATCAAGAGTTACGAGGTCACCGACACGTTCAAGGAAGATCTTGCAGCGAGCAAGTTTGGGCCGGAGCCAATCTATGTCATCTACTCCACCGCGTCGGACAGCTTCGCCGGAATGACTGCGGAGGAAAAGTTCCAAGACCTGCAGCGGCAGCAGATGGAGATGATGTTGCAAATGAACCCGGACGAGATGGCGCAGGCAATGACGGGATCGATGAACATGATGATGAACATGGACCCCGCGGCGCGGTCACAGATGATGGGCTCGATGATGAAGGCGGGTATGCAGATGTTTCAGAACATGCCTGCGGACCAGCGCAACGCCCTGATGCAGGACATGGCGGGAATGATGCAGGGAGCCTTTGGTGGCGGCGGACCACCACGCAGGCCGTAGTCCACGGGGTTTAGAATAGGTCCTATAGGTCCCATAGGTCATATAGCACGTATGGGACCTATGGGACGAATGAGACTTATGGGACCTAGCTGGGGGGCTGTGCGCCCATGGAGGGTTGCAATAGCCCTACCACGATTCCCTCCGTGTCCTTGATGTAGGCGAGTTCACCTACGCCCGGAACCGTCATCGGGTCCACAACCTGTGTTCCACCGGCAGCCTTCGCTGCGGCTAGCGAGGCATGGAGGTCGGCTACGTCGATTACGCTCACGCACAGTCCGGGCGCACTTGGGTCCTTGGTCTGAATGATGCCTCCGTTTATCCCCGGCGTGCCCTCATCCCCCGTCGTAACGATGCGGTAGTCTACGGGTCCGTCCCACTTGGTAATCGTCCACCCGAACACGTCTTGGTAGAACTTCGAGGCTCTCTCTGGATCTTGAGCAACAATCTCGAAGTGAATGGGCCTATTCATCATTCTCTCTCCTTGTGTGCGCCGCACGGCCATCAGTTAGTTGCGATTGTGAGAGTCTCCTCCAAGCCGCAAGTCGCAGGAGTTGGAGGTCTATTGCCGGAACTGTTGCGCACTGCCTTGCTCTTGGAGACCCGAACCCAGATGCCCGAGACCCTCTACCTCATAGACGGATTTGCCCAGATTTTCCGCGCCTACTATGCCATTCGGGGCGGCATGCACAGCCCTGTCACCTCCGAGCCGACTCACGCCATCTTCGGTTTCACGGGCATGCTTGTCAGCCTGCTGAATGACCTGAACCCACACTACGTCGCCGTTGCGTTCGATGCTCCTGGGGGCACCTTCCGCGACGAGATGTATGCGGAGTACAAAGCTACGCGCAACGCCACTCCAGACGACCTCATCAGCCAGATTCCGCGCATTCGCGAGCTGATACAGCTCTTCGGCATCCCGCTCGTCGAGCAGCCGGGGCTCGAAGCGGACGATGTGATGGCGACCATGGTGGAAAGATTGTCTCACGACCCCTCCTGCCCAGACCTTCGCGTGCGCATGGTGAGCAAGGACAAGGATCTCGAGCAGCTTCTAACTGACCGCGTAACCCTCTTCGACATTCATACGCGGGAGGAGATGGACATCGCGGGCCTTAAGGCCAAGAAGGGGATTAGCCCGCAGCAGGTCATCGACTACCTTGCCCTCATCGGCGACACGTCCGACAACGTTCCGGGAGTCCCAGGAATTGGCCCAAAGACGGCGGCTGAGCTCATCCAAACCTATGGTTCGATAGACGGCATCTACCAGCACATAGACCAGATAAAGGGTAAGCGCAAGGAGAACCTCGAGGAGGCTCGGCCAAAAGTGCCGCTATCTCAGGCTTTGGTGACGCTGAAGCGAGACGCCGACTTCGACTTCACCCTCGAATCTGCCCGAGTTCGGCCCTTGCAGACCCCTCAGCTCATTGCCCTCTTCAAGGAGCTAGGGTTCAATCGCTTTCAGGACGTTGTTCAGCAGATCGCCCTTAAGCAGGGCGCCGCTGGCGACCCGCTGCCAACACCGGTTATTGAAATGACAGTGGATCCTCCCTCGGACAGCGGCACCTTGAACCTGTTTGATGCCCCCGCATCAAAACCCCATGTCCAGAGTACCGACTATCAGATGATCACCTCCGCGCCGGAGCTCGAACGCCTTGTGGCTGAGATGGCGAAGGCGCCAATGCTCTCGTTCGACACAGAGACGACCGGGCTGGAGTCCGACGCAAAGCTCTGCGGCCTCTCGTTTGCCTGGGAAGCAGGAAAGGCGGCCTACGTTCCGGTGCGGTCTCCCGAGCCGGAGCGGCACCTCACGGAGGAGCAGGTTCTGGCCATTGTTCGGCCTATTCTAGAGGACGAGGCAGTGTTGAAGTGCGGGCACAACCTGAAGTTTGATGCGAAGGTGATGCTTCGCAGCGGCGTAAGGCTGCGCGGGCTCGCCTTCGACTCGATGCTGGCCGGCCAGCTCATGGACCCAAGCCAAGCCACTCAGAAGCTGGATGCAGTTGCACTTGCTCGGCTAGGGCACGAGATGATTCCCATCACTTCACTTATCGGAGCAGGCGACGCGCAAGGGTCGATGCGGGATGTGCCGCTTGACAAGATTTGCCAATATGCCGCCGAGGACGCGGACGTCGCTCTGCAGCTCTTTAGCCGGATAAGGCCCGAGCTGGAGCAGCTTGGGATGTCGGCGCTCCTCCGGGACGTAGAAGCGCCGCTTGCCGGCGTGCTCGCCGAGATGGAGACTCTCGGGATCCGGTGCGACCCCACCATCCTGCGTACGCAGGGCGTCGTGTTGGCGAGCAGAGTGGAGGAGCTGCGAGGTCTTGTGTTGGAGGCCGCCGGCATGGAGTTCCATCTGGACAGTCCGAAACAGCTCGCCGAGGTTCTATTCACCAAACTCGGTTTCAAGCCGGGCAAGAAGACCAAGACCGGATTCTCGACCGACAGCGAGGTGCTGGACGTGCTGGCTGCGAAGGAGGACCCGGACGTGCCTAAGACCGCAGTTCCGCGGCTGATTCTGGAGTACCGGCAGCTTACCAAGCTAATCAGCACGTATCTGGGTAACCTCGAAGCCGCCATCGATCCGAGGGATGGTCGGATCCATACCACGTTCCACCAGTTGGTCACGGCCACTGGCAGGCTCGCCTCAAACAGCCCGAACCTGCAGAATATCCCAGTGCGCTCGGACGTGGGTCGTCAGATTCGCAAGGCGTTCGTCGCGGAACATGGGCATCTGCTGATCTGCGCGGACTATTCGCAGGTGGAGCTGCGCCTTCTGGCTCACCTGAGCGGCGATGAAGCCCTATGCGAAGCATTCGAGAAGGACCAGGACATACACACGGCCGTTGCCAGCCAGGTCTTCTCCACTCCGGCGGGAGAGGTGTCGCGCGAGCAGCGCAACCACGCTAAGACTATCAACTTCGGCATCATCTATGGCGTCACGCCCTTTGGGCTGTCGCGGAGGATTGACGGCCTGGACGTCGAGGGCGCGACACAGCTTATCGCGGACTACAACCGCCGTTTTCCCGGCATCAGCCGCTTCATGCAGGAGTGCGTGCAGCAGGCAATGTCGCACGGCTATGTCAGCACAATCTTGGGCAGGCGCAGGAGCATTCCCGAGATCATGTCGCTGAACCCGCACCAGCGCAGCCTGGGAGAACGGCTCGCCATCAACTCGGTGGTGCAGGGGAGCGGCGCGGACCTCATCAAGAAGGCGATGGTGAACCTGCAAAGGCGGATTGACCGCGACAAGCTGCCGATGCGCCTCCTCCTTCAGATTCACGACGAACTGGTGATAGAAGCGCCGAAGGATGACGCTCCCCGCATGGCCGAGATTGTGCGAGAGGAGATGGAGCAGGCGATTCCGCTGAGGGTTCCGCTCCGGGCCGACGCGGGCATCGGCGCGGACTGGATGAGCGCGAAGTAGGAGGACCCGTGGCACGGGCGTCCTCGGCGTGCACTGATCCATTGTGGCACGGGCGTCCCGCCCGTGGATGGTTGAGCGACGGAGGCGAATTGCATCAAGGCTCGCCGTCGGAGCGCGGGCGTCCCGCCCGCCACGGTTACGCTAGAGGTAGGTCCCTGTCGGGCGGCATGCCCTAACCTTCGAGCGCTCGATACTGGCTTGCTCCCAAGGTTACACCGCGAGGATGCGTCCATGTTGCCCTTATGCCGTGCGCCCCGCGTGCTGTCATTTGCGCCAAGTTGTGTCTGCCGTATAGGTTCGCGGCAAATCACCGCAATTCGGCCGTGCTCATTCGCCTTGCCGCTGAGTGCCAGGTCTTGATGTAGCGGTCCGCAAGGTGCTCAGGCGAGTCTGCAACGAACGCGAGAAACCATCCCACCAAGCCGTCCCAATCGCTGAGATCTCCGGGAGGCAGGAGCGTCCATCGAAGCTCTTCGAGCGTCCAGTTCGATTTCGCGCTGTTGAGCACCATTGAGGTGGTAACCCAGTTGTCTGAAGTGTCTGTTCCGCCTCGCGCGATTGGGACAATGTGATCGACCGTTGGAAAGAGTTCCCAATAGATGATGTGACTTTCGCTCATCTTCCAGTTCGGGTGCGCCGGAAACTCGTCCGGAAGCAAGCGCGAGAGTAGTCGTAGTACGCCTGGAAAAACGAGCTGCGTGCCGGAGTAGCGATCAATGAAGCCGTCGCGCTGAAAAACGGATGTGGCTGCGAAGGCGCTGAGTGAACGCTTTGCCGTGGTTTGGAGCGCGAAAGGGTAGTCCCGTGCTGCAATGTCGGAAGCCTTGCGCGTGTCCCCGGCCGAGAGCGCGTCGCATACGAGTCTGACGGGATGAGTCCGGTCAGCGAGAGGTGTCATCGTGTCCGGACGGCCCGAACTCAGGCACCTTGGTATCTGCATTGCGCCACTCCTGGCCAAGCCGAACAGCATCCTCAAAATGGGGATTGTTGGCATCGATTCCCACAAACCACCGCCACCCTCGCTTGTTCGCCGACGGCTGCTGCGCTAACTGCTCCTGCACTTGTTGAACCTTGGTTTCCAGCTTCTGTACCCGCTCTTCCTGAGTCATGGCTGGCATGCGCGGATTGCTCCTTTCTTGCTGGTGAACGAATTGTACCATAGTTGGCTTAGGCCTGAAGTAGGCAAGCTTGCGAGCAACACGAGGCTTGGCGGAAGGCGCCAGAAGCACAATAGTCCGCTTGAGAGCATCGGGGCGTCGAGGAGGTCACGTAGGGGCGAAGCATCCGCACAGAGGTCTTCGGGTCTGGTGTGAAGGTTCCGGGCGGATGCTTAGCCCCTACGCTTCTCCAGCAGTTGGTTCTGCGTCATTACCGACAACGGCGATGCCGCAGTTCTCGCACACTAGGACAAATTGTCCGTCCGGACTAACCACCCGCATCTCCCCAGTATCATAATTCATCTCGTCGACCGGAATGGTCGGGCCATCGATAGGTCCGATACCGATGCCAACACCCTCCTCGGGGTACGCTGGCGATGTGGAGCGCGAGACGCGCTCCCATGTCTGGGTTGAGAACACGCCTCGGCCCGAGTGAGTGATTACAAGGAGATAAGCCCCACTGGGATCGAAGCCTACAGCGACGACTCCGCCAATGTGCAAGTAGCGTCCCACAGTCGAGCCCTACTCGTCTGAATAATTGATTGTTCCGCAGGGTACGGCGTAGTCTAGACAATGAATGGGCGGCGCTGAGTCGTAGGCGTGAAGCATCTACCCGGCGACCCTGCCGCACGACCGGGTGGGTCCGAAGTGGATGCTTCGCTCCTGTGCCTCGTCTGGATCCTGGGCATGCAGGGAACCTTGGTCCGCGCACCTACTTCTCTTTGCGGTGAGGGTCCACCTTACGTTCCAACTCCTTGAGCGCTTTCTCCGTCTTCTTCTCCGCCTTTCGCACAGTCCGCCCAGGAAGAGGTCGTTGCGATGGGCTCCCGCGAACGGATGCTCGAACGACCACGGCCACGATGGCTGCAACCCCCGCGATGATGAGGGCCCAGAAGAGAAGCCCGACAAGAGCAGACACCACCCAGAAGAGGACAAGCAAGCCGACAATCACCAGCACGATCTGAACGGAGGTTTTCATGTCGATCACTCCTTCGGTTGGACCGTCCGAAACTCCTACCCGCTGACTCACCTTGCCGGCTGCTGATTCACACGTGCTGATCCACCAGGACCGGGTTCCCGTCCGGGTCCAAAGCCATAAAGCTGGCGGGACCGGTTGTAGCCTCATCTGCTTCGGTCATTAGCTCTATGCCTTGAGCCTTCAGTGTTCGCTGGATCTCCCTCACATCTTTGAACGAGCCGAGCGGTTGCGCGTCTTGATCCCAGCCAGGGTTGAAGGTGAGGATGTTCTTCTCAAACATCCCCTGGAACAGGCCGATGACGTGCGCGCCGTTCTTGAGGATGAGCCAATTGTGGGATTGGTCACCTGCGAACTCGGTGAATCCAAACGTCTCGTAAAACTGCTTCGATGTCTCGATGTCCTTTACTGCCAGACTTATTGAGAATGCTCCGAGGTCCATAACCATTGTCCTTGTGTGGGTAGATTGTTGGATCGTCACTTGACCTTGTGGTCGAATGCCGCTCAGGCACGGGGCCAAGCAATGGGCCATTCTAAGGAGTGCTGCACTGGAACAAGTTCCACGGTCACGGGAACCGCTGATGACGCGACCTGTCTCTCATCACCCAGATATGCCCAAACGGATCGATGACTCCTCCCTGGCGGTGGGTCACCAAGGCGCCTCATGGTCCCGAACCTTGTCCAGACGTTCATCCGCGCCTGCGGCAATCGATTGTGCCGCACCAGCCAAGGGCTCTACCGTCTCAACCTGAGGAGCCCAGGCTGCTGCTCGCGCTCCTCGCACGGCGGCGAAGCCTCCGCCAAGACCACAGCGCCACAGGCAAAACCACCAGCAGGAAGACCTGGGCGTAGGTGAGTCCTCCCACCAGCACTTTCGCTGTGACGCCCTTGCGGAACCCTTCATCCACGAAGCGATAGAGACAGTAGATCACCACGAATGCGTGAAACATCTCGCCCTCGACGTGCGGCTTCTTCGACCGGAAGTGCAGGAAGGCAAACGCACACAGGCCGACGAGGGAGGCGTAGAGCTGGGACGGATGAGAGGGAGGCGTGAGCACACCGGGCTGTCCCTCTACAGGAAACTGCACTGCCCAGGGGAGGCTGCAGGCGCTGCCGTAGCAGCAGCCGTTCAAGAAGCATCCTATCCGGCCAATCGCATACCCGATGAAGAAGGCGGGCGCGACGAGGTCGGCAAAGGCAAGGAATGGAACCTTGTGCTTGCGGCAGTAGTACGCCAGCCACGGGATGCCGGTTAGCATAGAGCCGATAACGGTGAGGCCGCCGGTCCAGATCTTGAGCGCATCCAGCGGATGCTCGCTGAACTGGCTCCAGTTCAGGGCCACATAGACCACCCGCGCTCCCAGAATACCCACGAAGAGGCTCATGAGGCCCATGTCGAACACCTGGTCCGGCGTGATGCGCTTGTCGCCCGCAGCAATTCGCCTTCTCGCCTGCCGCATCCCGTAGTTGACGGCAACTAGGAACGCGACGAGGACCATCACGCCGTAGGCGCGAATGGGCGCAGGACCAATGTGAAAGAGGATTGGATGCATGTGTCCCGACCGTTTAGCCTTAGCCCGCTCTATTCACGAACGTACCTCCGGTATGCCGTCATTCCTGCGTAAGCAGGAATCCAGGAGAACGTGACTGGGTTCCCGCTAAGGACATGCGGGAATGACGGTCTAGCAGCAAGTAACGCTTTCCAAGGAGATGTGAATAAGCCAGCTTAAGTCTGCTCGATCTCCTCCTTGGGCGCGGCATCTTCCGGCCTAGCGCGCAGGAGGCCGATGGCAAGAATGATTATCCCCACCGAGATGGCGGAGTCCGCAATGTTGAAGATGGGCCAGACGTGAATGTCGAAAAAGTCGATGACGTAGCCGAATCGCACGCGGTCAGTGACATTTCCTATCGCCCCGCCAAGCGCCAGCGCAAGCGCGGCGCTCACGCCCAGGCTGGCCTTGTGGTAGCGATGATACGCCAGGAGCAGGGCCACAATGGCGATGCAGGCCACGACTATGAAGATGCCGTTGCGGGCCTGGAACAGGCTGAACGCGCCGCCTGTGTTGTGCGTGTGCGTGAGCGACAGCACGGATCCGATGACCGGCCTGCTCGCCCCAAGGGGCAGGCTCGTAATGACCGCCCACTTGCTCACCTGGTCTGCCGCGAAGATCATCAGGGTGATGACATAGAAGAGGATTGGCCTCATATGATGGGAGTCTCCTCTCCTGGTGAAACGACCGCGGCGCACCGCGCACATAGGTCCGGACTGGACGGCACAGAGCCAACGTCTGCCTTCCTCAGCCAGCATCGCGCGCATTTCTCGTGTGTACAGGCTTCCACCTCGACGATTACGCCCTCCGCCTGGGCATCCTGCAATATGACGACCTCGGAGACCTTGAAGAGCGCCGGAAGCAGATTGAGATGCTTCTGCAGGACCCCCAGAGTAGCACCCGCCTTCAGCACAACTTTCGTCTCAAGGGGGTTACCGATGCCTCCCGCCTGCTTTGCAGCCTCGAGTGCTGGGTTAACATGGGAATGTCGGAGCGCCAGCAGCATCTCCATTTCGGTGCGCTCCTGTGCAGACAGCGTGGACTGTGCCGCAGGCATGTCGGCTAGCTGTGGGCTGGCAAGCTTGGAGCGCATGCCGAGCAGCTCCCACACCTCCTCGGATGTGTGCGAGAGGATTGGCGCAAGCAGCCGCGCGAGCGACTCGGCGAGAGTCCAGAGCGCCGTCTGGGCCGACCGCCTGCTGGGCGAATTGGCGCCGTCGCAGTAGAGTCTGTCCTTGATGACGTCCATATAGAGCGCGCTGAGCTCAACAGTGCAGAAGTTATGCACCGCATGATAGACCCGATGAAACTCGTATGCGTCGTATCCTGCAACCGACAGCGCCGCCACCTCACCGAGCCGGTCGATGATCCACTGGTCGAGCAGATGCATCTCCGCAGTCGGCACGGCGTCGGTTTCTGTGGAGAAGTCGTACAGGTTGTTCACCAGGAACCGAAACGTATTGCGGATGCGCCGGTAGGCGTCGGAGACCTGCTGCAGAAGTGCGTCCGAGCAGCGCACATCCTCGAAGTAGTCGGTCGAGGCGACCCAGAGTCGCAGGATGTCGGCCCCAGACTTGTCGATCACCTCCTGCGGCGACACGACGTTGCCGAGCGACTTGTGCATCGCCTTGCCGTTCTCGTCCAGAACCCAGCCATTGGTCACCACCGACTTGAAGGGAGCTGCTCCCGTTAGGCCGACCGAGATCATGAGCGAGGAGTTGAACCATCCGCGATGCTGATCCGACCCTTCGAGGTAGACGTTCGCCGGAGAGACCAGCTCCGGCCACACGCCGCTTTGCAGCACGGCCCGGTGAGTCGAGCCGGAGTCGAACCAGACATCGAGGATGTCGGTCTCCTTCTCGAACTCCGCACCGCTGCATTTCTTGCAGGCGAAACCGGCTGGCAAGATATCGCTAGCGGCCTTGGCATACCATGCGTCCGACCCCTCACGGAGCACGAGGTCGCGCACCGCGCCGACTGCCGCCTCGCTCAGGTCTTCCGCGCCGCACGCCTTGCAGTAGAACGCGGGAATCCCTACGCCCCACGCCCGCTGGCGGCTTAGGCACCAGTCTGGCCGGTTCGCCACCATGCTTCCGATGCGATTCGCACTCACCGGCGGATACCAGTTGGCGCTTTGAATCGCCTCCGCGCTCTTTTGTCGATGGCCCTCGTGGTCGATATTCATGAACCACTGCACAGTCGCTCGGAAGAGAAGCGGATTGTGGCACCTCCAGCAGTGAGGGTAGCTGTGCTCGAAGCGCGTGTTCGACACCAGGTGTCCAGCCTCCATTAGCGCTTTGATTACCCGCGAGTCGGCCTCGCCGCCCAGGATCTTGGCGCCGACGAATTCGGGTCCGGCCGCCGCAGTGAACCTGCCAGACGCATCCACGGGGCAGAGCACTTCGAGGCCCTCCCTGCGGCCTGTGTCGAAGTCGTCCTTGCCATGCCCAGGTGCAGTATGCACGAGGCCCGTACCGTCTTCCATGGTCACATAGTCGGCCATCACCACGGGAGAAGTTCGGTCCGCGAGCGGGTGCGACGCGATCATGCCTGCCAGGTTCGAGCCTCGCGCACGTCCAACGGCATCAGGCGACGTATCTCCGAACAGCGCCCGCGCCTTCTCTGCGAGCGGCTCGGCCACCAGGTAGCGGTCTGTTTCGTGCTCGAAAACCACGTAGTCCGCATCCGGATGAGCGGCGACTGCCAGATTCGCCGGAATGGTCCACGGAGTGGTGGTCCAGATGAGCAGGTAGCTGTCGGCTGGGCTCTCGATGCCTCGGCCAAAGACCTGACCAGGATCGTGCTTCACGGGAAACCGAACCGTGATGCTGCTGGATGTGTGCGGGCCATACTCCACCTCGGCGTCGGCAAGAGCGGTCTCGCAAGAGGCGCACCAGAGCACGGGCCGCAGGCCGCGGTAGATGAAGCCCTTTTGCGCGAGCATGCCAAAGGTCTCGACGATGGTCGCTTCGAACTTTGTGCTCATTGTGAGATAGGGGTGATCCCAATCGCCGCGAACGCCCAGCCGCTTGAACTGTTTCTTCTGATGCTCCACCCAAGCAGCCGCATACTCGCGGCAGCGCTTGCGCATGGTCACCTTGTCCGGCTTTTCGCCCTTGGCCCGAAACTCCTTGGAGACCTCGTTCTCGATGGGCATGCCGTGGTTGTCCCAGCCCGGCACGTAGGGCGCCCGGTATCCCTGCATCGAGCGGAACTTGACGATGATGTCTTTGGCGATCTTGTTGAGCGCGTGGCCCAGGTGGATGTCGCCATTGGAATAGGGTGGACCGTCGTGCAGCACGAACGTGCCGAGCGGCGACGGGCGTTCAAGGGAGAGCTTGTAGAGGTCGATTTCATCCCAGTAGGCCTGGATTGCAGGCTCTCGCGTGGGCAAGTTCGCGCGCTGCGGCATGGCGCGCGGGTCTTTGTCGCCGAGGGTTAAGTTTAGGGTTGCTTTATAGTCCATCATCATTCTCCGGTTCGAGATAGGCGGCCAAGACCGCGCGGTGTAAGGTGCGCCATGTGAGGCGCGTGGGGAACCGAGGCGGCGGCGACGCGCGGGAATGCCGCGCCTCGCCGCCTAGATAATGACGATGGCGTGCGAGGCCGCGCTGGGCGGATTTGCTATCTTGAGGCTGTGAAATGCGCGCACGACCATGACGAGCAAACTCCTGAGTTGCGGCAACTGCCCACTATTGTACACTCGTTGGACCTCTGGCTGCATGCCTCCGTTGTGCAGCATGAGGGTCCGGGCGCTTGTTGCGGGCATTTGCGTCGGCGAATCTCTGCCCGGGCGAGGCGGCAAATGGGCCAGAACGCGGGTTGGTCGGCCTCCCAACCCGGGGTAACGGCATTGTGGAACGGTCCTTCGACTCTGCCACGGTGGGGCTGTGGCAGGCTCAGGATGAGCGGACGGCTGCCTTCACCGCCGTTGACGGTCAGCCCGCAGGGCGCCCAGCCGCAGGCTTCATAGCCGGTCCTTCAGGGCACGGACGTGTGGTGCACGACCATTGGGCACGGCGACACACCCGGATACGTTGTCGTCCAGAGCCGTGAACGACCCCGCTGGGAGGCGTTCCGCCAACCGTCCTGCGGACGGAACGGCACCGAAGCTACGGCCCGCCCCCCCTTGACGTTTCGGTCAAGTGGGGAGGCGGCGTTGCCGCCGCCTCCCCCTTTAAGAACCGTGCGTGCAAGTTTCCCCGCAC
>VFKD01000580.1 GCA_009885735.1 bacterium | reverse complement strand
TGCTAACCGTGGTGTTTCCTACCCTCACATCCGATGAGATGGAGGTGATTTGCCCAGCGTCGAGCGAGCGCGTGATCTCGCTATTCTGCAGGATCCGGCTTCCGGAGGTGGATAGGGTGACGCTGCCCTGGTGCGCGCTTGTGTCCGCGCAGCCAGATATTGCGATGCCTAGAATGAGCACGATTGCCGACACGCTAATGCGAGTCAGATTCATTAGAGCGCTCCTCCAACTAGGACTAGCCTCATCAATTCGTTACCGCGGCAGATATAATCAACCACAATTACGATTGAAAGGTGCGCTTGCGAACCATGATTCCCCGGCGTGAACGCCAGGGCTACTGGAAATAACGCCGCTTAAGCGGCCTCCGTATTCAGCCTGCGCAGCAGGGTTCTTCTCAATAGCCCAGCGCTTCAGCGCTGGGAGCTTGCTTTCCGTCACTTACCGCACCATTACGGCGTGCGGAGCGTTCCTCCGGACTGAGCAAGGCGAGTTCGCAGGAGTTCAATGGCCTTCTTGAGTTGCGTGTCGTTCTTCTTGTCCTCGAAGTCGAAGGTGTAGTCCTCGGACTGCTTCACCACTATGTCCGGTTTCACCCCGCCGGTGTTCGGAATCGGTCGGTGCTCATCGTCATACTTATTGTTGATATCGTTGCCGTTAGGAGTGAAGTACTTCGCCGTGGTCACCTTCAGCGCGGAGCCGTCCTCCAGGTCCATGATTGTCTGAACCAGCCCTTTGCCGAATGTGTGCTGGCCCACGAGCTGACCAAGGCCATGATCCTGGATGGCGCCCGAGACAATCTCGGAGGCGCTCGCGCTGCTCTCGTTGATGAGGACGACGAGCGGCATTTTCACCGTGCGTCTGCCGCTGGTGCGTGACCGAAGCTGTGTTCGCTTGCCGCTCTTCTCCTGGACGATGACCACGGTGTCTCCAGGGTCCACGAACCGGCTGCTAATCTCGATCGCAGTCTCGAGCAGCCCTCCGCCGTTGTCTCTCAGATCAAATATGAGCGCCTTCATCCCCTTGCGCGTGAGCTCGTTGAACGCCTTGTCGAACTGCGCAGTCGCTGTCTCATAGAAATCGCTCAACTGGATGTGGCCGATTTTGTTGACGTCGTCTTCCATCCACCAAGTCACCAACGGCGGCTCAATGTGGGCGCGAGAGAGCTCGAACGAGAGCGGCTGGGGAGAACCCTTGCGCAGAACCGTCAGCGTCACCTTTGTGCCGCGCGGCCCCTTCACGAGCTTCACCACCTCGTCCACGTCCAAGCCCGTCGTGTTCGTCGTCTTGACCAATGCGCCGGTACGATGGTTGTGCGTGCCGACCGCAATGATGACGTCGCCGGCCTTAATTCCCGCCTTGATGGCCGGACTTTCCGGAATTGGGCTCTGTACGCGCGTCTCCTTGGCCACCATCTCCAGGCGCAGGCCTACTCCTTCAAAGGAGCCTTGCGTGCTCTGGCGCATCTGCTGCCACGCGGTGGCGTTTAGGAACGAAGTGTGCGGATCGTGCAGCGAGCCCAGCATGCCGTGAATCGCAGCATACGTGAGGTCCTTCGTCTTCTTCGCGTCCAGCTTGGCGCCGGAGTAGTCGCGCTTCAGAATGTCCAGCGCCTCGCGATAAGAGATGGACGGGGCGGAATCATCCGCCGACGCCGACGTGAGCTGAAGGAACTCCTTCACCAGGCGGCCTGAGGTCTCCGCGACTCGGCTCCAACGGCCTGGAGCAACGTCCGGACCGGCAAAGCCGACGAACATCGGCAGAGCCACCAGTGCAACCGCGGCCGGATAGAGGAGTTTGCGTTTCATCATTTCGTTCGCTGCCCTTTCGGCTATGTGCCGGCCGCGGAGATTGCACGGCTCAGCGCCGCGTCACCACTGGATTTCGGCCCGCCTGTAGACACCATCACATCCGGCTTCAGGCCCTTGCCGGAGAAGTCCAGCCCTTTCGAAGAGAGCAGCTTGCCGGAGGCTACAGTCATGGCGGAGCCATCGCTCAGCGAATGCAGCTTGAGGAATGTGCCGTCTCCGCGAGTCTGGTCGCCCACCAGCCTGGCGCCGTTGCGCTCCCGCAGGCCGGCAGCCACCATCTCGGCCAGGTTCGCTGTACCCATGTTCACGAGAACAGTCACGCGGGCGGGATGCTTCTTGTTTGCCGCAACAGTTATCTTGTCGCGCCTGCCGCCCGCCCTCTCCACAAATCCCATATCCCCGCCGGAAGACAATCCTTGCAGAAGGCTAACCACGCATTTGTATGCGCCCTTCGTGGCGCCCGTGCTGGGCCCTCCAGAGTTGTCTCGCAAATCCAGCACTACGGACTTTGCCTTGTTGGCGCTGAGCGCCTTGGCTATGCTTGCCGTGGCCGTGTCCGAGAACTGGGTTACGCGCAGGTAGGAGACTTTGGAGTTGATCGGCTTGAACTCCACGGGGTCCAGCCTTGCCGGACCCAAGACCACCGATAGCTTTATTGGTTCGGCGGCGCCTTGCCGCTCAAGGGTGAGCGCAAGGGTTTCGCCCGCAGCTCGCTTGATAGTCTTTGCAGAGCCTCCGCCGAGCACTTCCAGCGCATCCGGAAGGGAGATTCCGTCCTCCCTGCGCTTGTTTGCCGTCTCCACGGCTTGCCGTCGAGCCTTCATGTCCATTGCCATGATTGTCGGGCGGTCGAGTTCCAGCAGAGGGTCGTAGGCTATCACCCATCTCCCGTCTATCTCGCTCACCACGTCTCCCGCGCGAACTCCCGCCCTGTCTGCCGGGCCGCCAGGCACGGGAGCAATAATGGAGAGGCGACGAGCGGATATCTCACCCTTCTTCTGCTTCGTGACAGCGACCACGGCTCCAATGCCGTTGAAATCGCCTATTAGCTGTGCTTCCAGTCGCCTGCGCTGCACCGGCTCATAGAGGCGCGTTGTGGGGTCGTCTA
>VFKD01000497.1 GCA_009885735.1 bacterium | reverse complement strand
TTGCCCACATCATGCAAAAGGCCCGCTACATAGACAGCCTCGACCTCGTCCGCACTCACTCCAAGCGATTCAGCAAGCTGTGCAGCGCGAAGTGCAACGCGCTCCGAGTGGCTCCTCGTCTCCGGGTGCTTGACGCCAAGCGCGCGCGCCAAGGATGTGACGACCCCTGTGGAAAGGGCATCGAATCGCTCGGCGAGCACATTGAGGTCCTCCTGCCGCTGAGCCTCCTCGTCTCTAGCCCGCACTGCAGCGGACCGTGCCGCTACAGCCCGATCCGCACAAAGAATAAGCTCGTCGATGCTGAACGGCTTGGTTAGGAAGTCCGCCGCGCCGCCTCGAAGGGCGCTTACGACAGTGGAGACGTCCGCCGAGCCGGTGAGCAGGATAACATGAACGTCTGGATAGGCATCCTGAAGTCGCTCCAGCAATTGAAGGCCCGTGATGCCAGGCATGCGAACGTCGGTTATTACAACATCGAAGGACTGCTGAGAGAGGATGCGTTCTGCGTCGGCTGCGCAGCGAGCGCCCACGCAGTCGTATCCGGCACAAGAAAGCGCCTGGATCATCATGTCAACAATTCCGGCTTCGTCGTCAACGACAAGCGCAGTTTTGGTCATGCGTCTGAACCTCTCGTCACAGTGCGAACTCGTTTGGGCGTGCTAATGCTGTTCCGCGGCAGACTGCCCGACAATCTTGGTGACTTGGAATGTCGAGGTGATCTCCATTATAGAACCGAATGGGTTGCTATGCAAGCAAAATTTTGCAATATTGCAACGTATGGCCCCACACCACTCGGATGTAGTAGCAACGTAGAAATGTCCTACCTGGCGCAACATTGAAATGTCCTACCCCACTTCTCTAGCTCTGGCGGGTACGTTGACCTCCGGAGGATAGGATGAAAGGACGTTTACCGATGAGCCGCAAGGACAGAGACCGACTTGGGACTATCCATAGAATCAGAGCTGGTGAGTTGACAGTGACTTCTGGAGCTGCTGTGGCAGACCTGAGCGTGCGTCAAATGCGTCGGCTGGTAGGACGTGTGAGGCTGGAAGGCGACGAGGGTCTCCTGCATCGGGGGCTGGGCAGGCCGTCGTCGCGTCAGGCAGATCCGGAGATGAAGGCGCATGTCTTGGAGCTTCACAGAACTACCTACAAAGGGTTCGGCCCCACCTTCTTCGGAGAGAAGCTCCGTGAGGTCGAGGGCATAGACCTCAGCCGTGAGACCCTGCGGCAGTGGTTGAGTGCCGCAGGCCTACATAAGGCGCGTACGAGAAAGGCCGAGCACCGCCAGTGGAGAGAACGGAAGGCCCATTTCGGCGAGCTGGTGCAAATGGACGGCAGCTATCATCAGTGGTTTGGTCCCGAGCATCCTTGGTGTTACCTGATGAGCATGGTCGATGATGCCACCGGGGACATGCTGGTGCTCCACAGCGAGCAGGAGACAACATTTGCCGCGATGAGCCTGCTGCAAGCCTGGATAGAGCTCTACGGCATTCCAATGGCCCTGTATGTGGATGGCAAGAGCACGTACATTGCCAATCGCAAACAGACCTTCGAGGAGGAGGTCGCGGGGCTTGAACCGCTCTCGCAGTTTGGTCGAGCGTGCAACGAGGTCGGCATCAAGCTGATACATGCACACTCTCCCCAGGCAAAGGGGCGGGTCGAGCGCAAGCACCAGGTTTGCCAGGACCGGCTGATAAAGGAGTATCGTCTAGCCGGCATCACGGACATAGCTTCCGCGAACGCCTTTCTACCGGCCTGGACGCCGCGCATCAACACCAAGTTCACGCATGTGTCGGCGAGCTGCGAGGACTATCATCGCCCCCTCACGGCAGACCACGACCTTGAGAATGTCTTCTGCATCAAGGAGGAGAGGTGCCTCACCAACGACTTCACGCTTCAGTACAAAAGGAAGTGGCTGCAGGTAGTCGGGCAGCCAGGTCTCCCACGGCCAAGAAGCAAGGTCACTGTTTCGGCTCACCGGGACGGCACGCTCACATTGAGCTTCAAAGGGCGGAGCTTGCGCTTCAACGAGCTTCCAGGAAGGCCTGTGCCGGTGAAGAAGGCGGCAGGGGCAGCGCCTGTTGCTGCCCGCTTCGTCCCCTCGGCAGACCACCCTTGGAGGGGCAAGCAGGCGCTGCCGTCCGACCCCAGGCGCTTCAATGAGGACACCGAGGCGCTTGCACTCAGCTACCTGCCGCCGAACCGCATCGGTCGATACGACCACGGGGATGGAACCATCTCAGGGTCCAGGTTAGGCTAACGGTTACGTTACTCTTCAGGTACTTCACCCTCAGTTCTGCCGGCCCGTCCCAGCGTGGGTTCGTCGGACGGCAGCCAAGGAGCAGGGTGTCATGAGTCGATACGTTACGCTTCAACAGTCACCCTTGTACTCCCTGGCTCCCGCCGGGTCGTCTATGCACCGTGATACTGCCGAGGACAGAAGAAGTCTAGCGGGTAGCGTGACGCTTCAATACACATACGGAAAAGGAGACTCAATGCCAACGCCAAGGCAGCATGCCAACAACGCCGCCAAGCAGAAGGCCTACCGAGGTCGCGCCGCTCTTGAACGCCTGCGTGAGCAACGGGTGAAGGGCTTGCCGACAACACCACCCATCCCTACTATTCCAGCAGACCGCCGCTGGGACGCGATGCTGCAGCAGGCCCTAGCCATCGTGGAGATGGCCAAAGACGAGATGGACGGCTACTACACCGACCGAAGCGAGACATGGCAGGACGGCGAGAGAGGAGAAGCGCTCCAAGCACGGATGGAGGCCATTGATGAGATCGTAAACAACTTGAACGACGTAACGACCTTCTAGATAGCAATCACACACATCAAACTCGGACATTTCAATCTTGCAGAACACTAGGACATTTCAATCTGGGCAGGACAGCCCCACACCACTCGGATGGACAAGCAATGCCGAATCAGATATGATGAGCGTGTGAAGGTAGTGACAGCCGCGGCGATGCGTCTGCTGGACGCACATGTGCCCGAATCCCTGGGTGTTCCCAGCCGAATTCTCATGGAGAACGCCGGCGCGGCTCTTGCCGGCCAAGCGAAGGTTATGCTGTCCGATGTTGCGGGCAAGCGAATCAACATTTGGTGCGGAACGGGCAACAATGGAGGAGATGGGTTCGTCGCTGCCCGACATCTCGCCGGCATGGGCGCCCTGGTCAGCGTCACCCTGGTGGGAAGCCAGGACGCTCTGAAGGGTGATGCCAGGCTCAACTTTGACGCGATGACTCTATGCGGAATCGTGCCCGGACCGGCGCACGGTGCGCCCGCGCTACAGATTGACGCGGTGCTCGGCACCGGCCTTCGACTTCCTCTTCGCGCACCAGCAGCAGCTGCGCTCCGCGAGATGATGTGCGCGCAAGCGCCGGTCCTCTGTGCGGACATCCCATCCGGACTCGATTCGGATACGGGGCAAGCTGCGAGCGAGTGTGTGCGTGCCACTGTTACGTGTACCTTTGGCTACCCCAAGCTGGGATTTCTCATCGGCGAGGGTCCCGATCATACCGGCTTGTTGGCCGTGGAACCCATCGGAATAGACTGGGATCGATTGGAATGCCCAGACCACCGATGGTGGATTCGGCCAGACTGGGTTGCCTCCCTCATTAGTCGCCGTGCGAGACAGACTCACAAAGGCGATCTCGGGCATGTGCTGGTGGTCGGTGGGTCAGTCGGCATGTCGGGCGCGCCCGGATTGTCGGCCCTTGCAGCCCTCCGAACGGGAGCTGGTCTCGTAACCGTTGCCGTACCAGCGTCAATACGCCAGGAAGTCGCAGCCCGGACACCTGAGGTTATGGCCCTGGGCCTGGCAGACCACAAAGGATGCCTCTTCAGCGACGGATTAGCTAGGGCACTGGACGCCGCAAGCCGAGCCAATGCTGCGTGCATCGGCCCAGGAGCGGGCCAGTCCGACATAACAGCACGGCTCCTCCTGGACCTCTACCAGCAGCTACCGGTGCCATGCACAGTAGATGCGGATGGGCTGAATGCACTGTCGGGAGTGCGCCATCGGTGTCGCCCCATCGGTCCTAGAGTGCTCACTCCTCATCCTGGCGAGGCCGCTCGACTGCTCGGCGTTACAACCAGCGAGGTCCAAACCGACCGACTCGGCGCTGCTGAGAAAATTGCCGACAAATATGGTGCGGTTGTCGTTCTGAAGGGCGCTTCGACCGTCGTGGCGAATCCTACGAAACCTCGAACTGCACCCCGAAGACCGGCCGCGATCAACACTACCGGTAACCCAGGCATGGCTACAGCGGGTTCTGGAGACGTACTGGCCGGAATGCTTGCCGCGCTGCTCGCTCGCGGGCTTCCCAGCTACGAGGCCGCCTGCGCCGCAGTCTACCTTCATGGCGCTGCCGGAGACATTGCCGCGAAGAGAGTCGGGCACGAGGGTCTCATTGCTTCAGACATTATTCACGCGGTTCCAGCGGCCCTTGCGGCGCTAGAGGAGTATCGATGAAAGCCAACTCAGTATTCTGCCTGTTTGCCTTGATTGTATTAACAGGGGCCAGCCGCACTGCATCTGCGCAAACGACGCCACGTTCTGATACGCCTCCTGGCAAGAGAACGCTCCAGATAACTGTTCCGGAATCCGGCGAATACATCGTGCGCATCCTGCCTGGCGCCTCCGCAAAGGAGAAGAACCTCCTTCCCAGCAGCTTCAAGGACAAGAAGACCTCTGTTGAGATAGAAACCGCAATGCTTGGAAAATCACCGCGTATCGCCATTGATGACGTCAAGACAGGAAACTCGGCAATCGTGGCTATTCCAGCCGGAGCAGAAATTGTGCTGCACAAGAGCGATTTTGAGCACGTCCGCGTGGTGAACGTCAACGTCACCTTCGAGGGCAAGCCGGTCAAGACCGCACTGGTGACCTTGACGACCGCCGACAAGGCTTCATCCACCCAAACCGTGGACGCCGCTGCAAAGGGCATTGCTCAATTTGAGGACGTGCCTGTCGGCAAAGCAACAATCAAGCTCGTCTATGGGGAGAATCTGAAGGAGAGCCGAGAGGTCGATCTCTCGTCGGATCACGCCGGTCAGGTGGTGTCCATCCCGGCGGCTGTTGCCAACAAAGTCGAGACCCTCGATGTCGCAATCCCAACCACTACGTCGACGCCTTCGGCCAACGTGGGACCAGGCGCCGCGGAACCCGGCACATCCACCGCCGCCGATGCTGCCAAACCGACCGGCGGAGGCTTGGCGGGATTGATTGGCAATTTTCTCGGGCTCGCAGTTGCAGTAGGCGCTCTCTACGCACTCTTCCGATGGAGCCAGTCCGGAGGCATGGCTGCAACCCTCAAGAAAGTAGGCGTTGAAGTGAGCGGCCCCGCGGCCCCATCCGCTGCCGGCACTCCATGGGCGCCAAACGCCGCTCCGCCTCCAGTAGTAGCGGACCCCGCCGCGTGTCAATTCTGCGGTCAAGTACGAGATACCGCAGGCAACTGCGCCTGCGCTCTTGCGGGAGGCGCAGCGTCTTCCGTCGGCGCAAGCCCAGTGATTGCGTCACAACCCAGGCTCGTCGCAACAGTCGGAGTCTACAGCGGAAGTGTGTTTCCACTCTTGGGTGGGTCTGTAACCATGGGCCGAGACGCCGGCAATGGCATCCCGCTGACCAACGATACCACCGTGTCGCGCAAGCACGCCTCGGTTCGGCAGGAGGGAACTGGATATGTGGTGGCGGACGAGGGCTCGTCGAATGGCGTGTTCGTGAACGGAGTGAGGATTAACGGCGCACACACCTTGAATCCCGGCGACGAGGTCCAGGTGGGAAACACTCGGTTCAGGTTCGAGCTCTAGTCCACACTACTCACCGTGCCCTTAGAAGTGATTCGGACTGCCAAACCGTCATTCCCGCATGTCCTTAGCGGGAATCCAGGTTCGCTCGCTCGATTTCCGCTTCGGCACGAATGCCTGTCCCGTTGCTGCGCTAAACACGGTGTTAGAGCGCTGGCTCCTTGATGAACAGATCAGGCTAGCGCTTTGGCGTTTTGGGCGACCATGCGGCGTCGAAGTTGTCGCCTCCTGCGCCTTTCGTGAGGTTCACCGCGCTGGAGCCATCCGCATTCGCCACCCACAAGTCACGCCCATTCTTACCGCTCTTCCAATACAGCAACTTCGTTCCATCCGGCGACCATTGCGGCGCATGAACCGATCCCTTAATGGCAATTGGGACTTTGCCGACTGCATTGGGCGTCGTCACCGAGATAGTGCTTTCCACGGTCGTGGGCAGGACGGAGATGCCAATCAACTCTCTGTTCTCCGCGCCCTCCATCCTCCAGACCTCGAAGGCAATCTTTGAGCCGTCCGGCGAGACGCTTGGGTTCTCCGGCGCCACTGTATAGCCGGTCGCCGCCAGAACAATCTCTGGAGAAAGATTCTGCACGTCTGTGCGATAGATCACGAGCGCATGTGTGCTCTTCTGCGAGCTTAGCGCTACGGCCAGCCTCGTTCCGTCCCGGAACCAAGCGATACTCACTTTGTCGGCTCCAGGCAGCATCGCCGGCTTATCCGCATCTCCGGAGTTCATCACGAGTACCGATTCGGGCATCATCATCTGCGGAGCTTGCTTATCTGAAGCAGCTTCGCCGTTAATTCCTAGCTGCCACCAGTTTCCCTGCCCAATCGCCGGCGCGCTCTCGCCGTCGGTCACTTGAACCGCCGCAATGTCAACTCCGTCTGGAGACCACCGAAATGAGTTGATCGGAGGCCGCTTTGAGCTCATCTCAGCCTCGTCGCCGTCGCCGCCTGACTTGTCCTTGTGCGGATGTGGGTATATCTGCTCCAGCTTGTTCCCGTTTGGATCCACGAGCTTTATTCTGCCGCCACCCAGGTACGCGATGGCTTTGCCGTCCGGACGCCATTGCGGCAGGTCCTTTGCCTCGGAGCCATAGGTCGTCTGAACTGAATCGCCCGTGCCCTTCACGAACAGCTGGAAGGTCTCGCTCCCTTCTGAGCGTATCTGCGCCGCGTAGCAGATCTGTCCGCCATCCGGCGACCATGCAGGGGAGTGTTTTTGGCTCTTGTCGTTCGTGAGCCGTCGGAGGTCGGTGCCGTCATCCTTAACGACGAACAGATTCGTGCTGCCGCCATCTTCCTGCCGCACAAAGACAATTCTATTCGTCGTGTCAAAATTGATCGACTCCACTCGGCCAATGACGCCGTAGCCACTCTGCCAGCGCATAAATGCCGCCAGAATGGCAATGAAGAAGATGGCAAGCAGCACCTTGATGAGCGCTCCGCCGGTACGTGAGTTTCGCATGAATGGATCCTTCGAGCCGCACGAGCCGCGGCGAATTGCACCTTAGTTACGGTGTGAGGGACCACCGATGTTCCAGGGCTATGCCATTGATCGCCGCTGCTGAAAGGCCGTTACGAGTACGGCAAAGAGAAGCACGCCGCCAACCACGGTTCCGCGCCAAATGTTCGGGTTGCTAAGTGTTAGGTTTATCGCGCTGAAGATAACCATCAGAAGCAGCGCTCCGAAGACGGTCCCAAGGACACTCCCCTGTCCTCCCATTAGGCTCGCGCCGCCCACCACGGAGGCGGCAACCGCGTCCAGCTCATAGGCATTGCCGGCCTGGGGGTCTCCCTGCCCTCCGTAGCCGGCCCAGAGGATTCCCGCCACGCCGCCTAGGAGTGCGCTCGCCCCATAGGCGAATAGCTTTACACGGTAGATATTGACACCACTAAGCATGGTTGCCGTCTCATTGCTGCCAAGGGAGTAGATGTAGCGACCAATTGTCGTGCGGTTCAACACGATTGATGCGATGACCACGACAACGAGCATCACAACCACCGGCACCGGGACAGGAAACCCACTGTCTGCAAAGAAGTTGCCATTTGCAAGCCAGAGCAGGCCGGGATAGTCTTGCAGAGGAATCTGAAGCTGATTATTCAGCAGCACCGCCTGACTACGCAGGATAAGAAGGGAGGCGAGCGTCACGACAAACGCCGGAAGTCGCAGCTTATGAACAAGGGTCGCATGTATGATCCCCACCGTTATCGCCACGGCCAGTGCTGCGCAAATGCCGAGGCTGATCGCTGCCGGCGGCACGAGCGCGACTCCTAGCTTTGTGACAACTAGGGCAAGGACCATACCGGTGAACGCAATGAGTGACCCCAAGGAGAGGTCGATGCCTCCCGTAAGGATCACAAGAGTCTCGCCGATTGCAAAGACCGACACGAGGGCTACATTGCGCAGGATATTCTGGGTGTTCCGCTGAGTGAAGAACGTGTCGCGCGCGTCTGTGAACGGCATCAACATGCAGATAAACGCAATGACAAGCACAACGCTGAACTCGCGCGACCCCGCGATTCGCCGCAGAAATGCCGCTCCAGACGGCGCAAGGCGCGCCGTCGACTCGGTCGGCGGCGCGCCTGCGGGGCTGGACTGACTGCTAGGTGGAGGTGAGCCCATTGTCTCGCATCCACTTCAAGAACTCTGGAGCGTTCTTCGGAGTAATCACCTTCACTCCAGTGTCAATCTTGTTGCCCTCTACCTTCATGCCCTCTTTCTCCAGGTCTGGCTTCATCTCGTCCAACGCGCCCTGGAGGCCCTTTCGGTTAATGAGGTAGAGCAGCTTGGTGGAGAGCCGGCCAAATTCGAACGGCTTTTGCACCACCGTCGCGTCGATAAGTCCTTGTTCCAGAGCCTTCTGGGTCTTGGGCTCGCCGTCGAACCCAATAATCTTGACCTTCGCGCGGATGCCGGACTTCATTACCTCGTCCACGATGGCCGGCGGATTGTAGGAGTAGAGCCCAAGGAAGCCATTGATCTTGTCGCCGTACTTCGTGATGGCATCGGCCACATTGGCGCGAGCGCGTCCCACGTCCTTGTTGTCTTCGTATGGCGCTTGCAGCATCTCAATGTTGTGGCCCTTCACCGCCTCCATAAAGCCCTCGAAGCGGTCACGCGCATTCTGAGCGCTCATGTTGCCAACGAAGGCAACAAACTTCCCGCCGGTCGGCATCAGCTTAACGGCCTCTTCGCCGGCCCTCATCCCAGCCTCTCGATTGTTGGTGCCAATGTAGACCAGGCGTTTGCTCGTCTCGGAGTCCGAGTCGAACGTAATGACAGGAACTCCCTTGTCGATTGCGGCGTCAATGACCGAGGCAAAAACGTCCGCCTGGATTGGCGAAACGCCGATTCCATCCACGCCGGCGACGAGTGCGTCTTCAAACACCTGCTTCTGCGTGTTGTTATCACTCGGATTAGGCCCCTGCCAAGACGACTCAATGCCAAGCTCCGCCCTCATAGCATCCATGCCCTTGCCCATCGGGTCCCAGAACGGAGAGATACCGTTTGTGATGAGCTTGAGCTTGATTGGGCCGTCGGGCTTGCGTGCGGTGTGGAAGCCGCCGCCGCTCGGCGAGCCGGAAACGGGCGGCGCACCATTCAGTGGCCCGTCGCCAATTGCGACAGGCTTGCCGGAATCGGGCTCCTTGCAGCCGGATACGAGGATAAGTGCAAGTGCAGGCAGCAGCCCTGCGAGGCAGCGCGGCCGTGATGTCGTCATGTTAACCCTCCTTCGGGTGAGGAATCTAGTTCGCAGACACCAGGTCAGGTAACCACGAATCACTCTTCGAACACCGGTGGATTCTTCAGTGTAGCCGGCAAATCCTGCCCAAGGCCACGAGCGCAGCTTGATCACTCGAGTCCGACAAGATGTTGGGGTTGTGACAAGTCTTGAAAAAAAGTCCGGCCACGGCATTTAGTAATGCCCTTGTCAATGTCACCCTGAGCGAAGCCACAGCCGTATCGTGGCGCAGTCGAAGGGTCCGGCCGCGGAAGCGATGATACAGCCGGATGCTTCGACTGCGCTTCCAAACGGCGGAAGCTCCACTCAGCATGACAGTACCGGCGCCACAGTCCGCAACTCAACCTGGTGGGTGAATTCCGAAGGCAGGGCACCCAGTTGCGTGTGACGAGTCTCGGAACCGTGTACAACTCGGCGGTCTAGTGCGAAGCCTCGCTAGTTCTTCGGAGGCACGAAGTTCTGCACCTCGTCCTCGGTGGTGGGGACGAGAATCTTGCCATCGCTGATTGCCTTCGACAAGCTGTCGAGTTTCGCAAGAATGGCGGGGGCGACGTCCTGCTTCGTAAAGCGCATCGGGGAGAGCTTGATGCCCCCCTCCTTGATGCCCACCACGCGCTCGCCGCCGCTCCAAGTTCCAGCCGCGAGGTCCTTGGAAACTCCGTACACGGCCGCATCAACACCCTTCATCATGCTCGTGAGGATTCTGCCCTTGTGGAGGTCGTCCTGGTCCTTGTCCACCCCAATGCCATAGAACCCAGCACCGCGCTCAGCGACAGCGTCGAGAGCGCCGAGGCCGCCCTTGCCGGCGGCCACAAACAGGATGTCCGCCCCATCTCGCATGGAAGCAAGCGCCACTTCCTTGCCCTTACCAACGTCGGTCCAGTTGCCCACATACTTCACCACGACGCGAGAAGCGATGTCCGCGGTCTTGGCGCCGGCTCGGTAGCCCACCTCAAACCGCTTCATCAGCGGGCTTTCGAGGCCGCCAACGAATCCTATTGCTTTCGACTTCGACATTCGTCCGGCGAGATAGCCAGCCAGGAAGCAGCCCTCCTGCTCTCGGAACTTGAGTGACACGCAGTTCGGAGAGTCGGGAGCGCTGCCGTCGATGATCGCGAACTTAGTGTTAGGGTAGGCGGCGGCAACCTCCTTGAGCGCGTCTTCCATCAGGAAGCCCACGGCGAAGACAAGGTCGTAGCCCTGTTCGGCAAGGCCCGAGAGGTTTGTCTTGTAGTCCGCCTGCTCGTGGCTCTCGAGGTACTTGGTCTCAATCTGTGCCTCAGCCTTGGCCTTCTTCAGGCCCTCCCAGGCAGACATATTGAACGAGCCGTCGTCGATACCCGCGGCATCTGTAACGAGGCCGATGCGCAGTTTCTTTGGCTCCGCCTTGCCTGACGCTTTCGGGTCTGCCGCCTTGCTGCACCCGAATCCAGCCGAGACCAGAAACCCAAGTAGTCCGAATGCAACACCGCACTGCGCCCAAACTCTCCCCATGTCGAGTTCCTACGACCTCATCTTGTGGATCGCCTCGCCCTTCACGTCGAGCGCGGCCTCGTGCATCACCTCGGCCAGCGTGGGGTGAGCATGCACCATCGTCGTAATCTCATCAACGGTTGCTTCGAGTTTGATCGCCATCACTGCCTGGTGGATAATGTCGCTGGCGTGCGGCCCCACGATGTGGACGCCCAGGATCTCGCCGTACTTGCGGTCCGAGACAATCTTGCAAAGTCCCTCCTGCGCCTGAATCGCCATCGCCTTGCCGAGCGGCCTAAACGGGAACTTCCCAACCACCACGTCGTGTCCAGCCTCGCGGGCTGCAGATTCGGAGAGGCCTACGGAGCAGAACTCCGGTTCGGTGAAAACAGGAGCAGGCACCGCGCGGTAGTCCATGGTCGCATCATGCCCCATGGCGTTCTCGGCAGCAACCACGCCCTGGTGCGAAGCTAGGTGGGCGAGGAGCATCTTGCCGGTTACATCGCCGATAGCGTAGATAGAGGGCACGTTGGTTCGGAGGCGGTCGTCCACCGTGATGCCTGTTCTCGTCACCTCGACCCCTGCTCCCTCGAGGCCCAAGTCCTTGATAACCGGCCTGCGGCCCGCGCCTACCAGCACCACGTCGCACTCAACTGTTATGTCGCCCTTGGGACCGGAGACTCCAACCTTGAGCGCGCCGCCATCGCGATCCACCTTCGTCACCTTGCTGGATAGGTGAAACGCGATACCCTGCCGGATGAGGCTCTTGCGAAGTTCAGCGGCTACTTCCGAGTCGCCGGAGGGCAGAATCTCGTCTAGCATCTCCACCACGGTGCATTTGGCGCCAAGTCCGTTGAAAACGTAGGCGAACTCGAGTCCGACTGCGCCCGCTCCGATGAGTAGTATCCGGCCTGGAACCGCAGTCGCGCTAACCGCCTCGTTGCTGGTCCAGATGCCGTCGCCGGAAAGCCCTGGTATGGGCGGCACAATGGGTTCAGAACCAGTCGCCACCACAATGGCTTTGGTGGTGATGGTCTCCCTGGTTCCGTCCTGGGCGGTCACCTCCACGCTGTTGGAGCCCGAAATGCGCCCCGTGCCCACCACTTTGCGAACGTGGTTGGACTTCAGGAGGGCCTCCACCCCGCCGCGCAGCGTTGAGACAACCTTGTCCTTGCGCTCAGCTATCTTGGTGAAGTCGAAGCTCACCTCACCGGTTAGCACTCCGAACTTCGCTGCTTCCTTGACCGCGTGCAGCCGCTCGACGCTAGCGATGAGAGTCTTGGTGGGAATGCAGCCCCAGTTGAGGCAGACCCCGCCCCACTCCTTCGCATCCCGCTCTATGCATACCACTCGACCGCCAAGCTGTGCCGCGCGTATGGCGCAGACATAGCCGCCCGGCCCAGACCCTATCACCACGACATCCGCGTCGAACGCGCCGCTCTGCGACATGAGCTCCTGAACCTCCAGTTCAATCTCTTCATTGGTGGGACCCGCTCCCACGGCGAAGCCCATCGACACGGGCCTCACCGGAGGCTCGGCGATTGAATTCGATTCGAGAAACTCTACGCTCAATCTTGACCACCTGTGGCCCCGAACCTGGTAGTTCGGGGCACTTGTGGGATTGTAGCATACGAGCATCCGCTGGGACTAGAGGATGTTGAGTGTCGCTGTCGCCGGCACCCTAGAAGGCAAAGCTGGTTGCTTGCTGTTGAGGTGCTTCATGCGGCGTGCGATGAGCATCAGCGAAACCGATGGAGCTGGACCTGTAACGGCAGGGAAAGTTACCTGGAACACCGCTTCGATCAGGTCTTCAAACACAATGTCGAAGTTCGGGTGCCCACTCGCTCCCGTTATCTGCAGTGCTTCGCTTGGCACTAAGAGGGACTTGGTTCCAGCAGGCGTGTCGATCTCCTGCACTTCGTAGGCGAATAGCGATATGCTGCCGATGAAACCGGTGTCCACGGGCTCGCTCAAGCTAACCGTCGCAGTGAGTGTGGTTGGCGTTGGGCCAGGCGTGATGGTGCTTGCCGATAGGCCGATCTCGCCGATGGGTACATAGTCACTTGGCACGTGCTTCTCCTTGTCTATCTTGATCTTGTGGAACTGCGCACTCGTTGACCAATCTGTCGCGGTTTACGTTAAGGTGGCTTGGCCAACCTGACAATACTGCCGTATACTCCCCCTACCCATGCACCCGATGTTCCTTGGCGCGCGAAGACTCTGATCATCATCTGCTTCTCCGGCCGTTGTGATCCGGCAGGGACGGCTCCATGTGCGATCTGAAATGTGGCTGTCGCCGATCCCGGGGCCACCGTCACGTAGCTCGCAACCTGACCGCTGCCGTCCCTCATATAGAGGTCCGGGCTGCTAATGGCGCTGATAGTTACTTGCGTGCCTGGGCCGGTCGGGCCGGATTGCGCCCCCAACTCGTATGCCTCGAACTTCACCTGAACGGGTGTAGTGGCAGCGGGACTGTAGAGAGTAGCAACTGCAGTCACATAGGCAACCGTAGTGCTCGGCTGCAGCGTGCCAGGAAGAGTAATGCCTATCGGCACATAGTCACTCACGCGTTCCTGGAAGGACCCGGGCGGGTTTAGCTCCTCTGAGCTTAGCAGGCGCGAAGGCGAGGACCGAGACAGACTCGGGCTGACCTTGAAGCTTCGCCTTATTGATTTATCGCCTATAGTCGCTACGAAATGGGCGGGAGTCTCCGCTACGACGTCAGTTGTAATCACCTGGAACTTTGCTTCCCGGAGGTCCGTCGATACCTGAATACTGGACGGAAGTGAAGCTCCGTCCGGCAGCGTCATTGGCGGGTGACCCGGAAACCTCAGACCTACGGTCTGAGATATCATTCGGCTACGCGGCACTTTGGCGCCTCGGGCGGGAGCTATCTGAACCGTAACTGTAACTATACTTCCTTGAGGTACTGTTCCAGTCGGAGAGAAGACAAAACCAATGGGCACGTAGTCGCTAACGACAGAATCGTCGGCGTGCCTGCGATCGGTAACGGAGACGACATGCTCAATGGGTTCTGGAGCGGCGAGCGCTGTGTCCCGGCCGAGGCACGATGCTAACGCAGCAACGGTACTGATTAGCTTGAACGTTGATCTACTGAACATAGTCTCTCCCCGTGCCGGCATGGAGTGAATGCATAGTATGTTTAGGCCCGAGAAACAGCCCATTCGCAGCAATAACTGACCGCGCCACCTAAATCCAAGGCAGCACCCTCAAGATGTGCTGAGGACTGTGCCGAATGTTCCATCACCTCTGAGAGTTCGACACGCGCTTCGCCGATCTCCTTCACCGGCACGAGCGTCTGCCTAAAATCCCATCGACCGGACAGCGAAGTATACGCTCCAAGCATTCGCGCAGCATGCTGGAAGTCCTTTGCTTGTACTGCGGTTAGGGCTAGCTGCGCGATTACCGTACAGCAGCCCCTCTCATCCAGGTGCTCAAATCGTATCTCTAGCGCTTGAGCCAGTGACTCGCGCGCAGAAGCGAGATCACCAGAGCGGCGCTCTGCGATGCCACGATTAGAAAGGACTGACGCGATCATTAGTCGATCATCGGACGAGTCGAGCAGCTCCAAACTCTCATGTAGGTGGTCCCGAGCGGCTTGCCAGTTCTTCGTGTCGGTAGCTACCGCCCCGAGGTTAATCAATACCTGCGCAAGCCGCTGACTGTCCCCAAGCTCTCGATAGATGTGCTCGCTCTGCTCGTAGTAGTCTCGTGCAGCGCCGAAGTCACCCTGGTTAGCCGAGGCAATCCCGAGGTTGTTCAGCGATCCGGCCTCTCCCAAACGGTCCCCGTGTGTGCGGCGAATCACCAGCGCATGCTCGTGTAAGTCGCGTGCAGAGGCGTACTCGCCCCGGTTGAGGGCAAGGTTGCCCGCTTGGTTGAGCGCCTTTGACCGAAGTGTTGGCGGTGCAGTTGGGCACGCCGAAAGGGCACGGTCGAGCCACACTCGCCCCTCCTGAGCATATCCCCGGAAGTGCCAGAAGCTCCACAACGATGCCGCCATCGCAAGGGCAGTCTCTGCTGTGGATACAGCTTCAATCCCAGTCTGCAATGCAGATCTCAAATTGTCGTGCTCGGATTCAAGTCTCTGGAGCCACTCCTTCTGACCTTTTCCGTGTAGCTCCGGCTCTGCACGAGCCACCAGGCGCGAGAACCAGAAGAGGTGCGAGGTCGCTGTCTGCTGTAGTTCCGCACTCTCCCGTAGGCGCTCCATTCCAAACTCTCGTACGGACTCCAGCATTCGATACCGCTTCTCCGTTCCTTGATCCTCTGCTACCACCAAGGACTTCGCTACCAGAGTTCTAAGTCCTTGCACGGCGCCGAGCGAGTCCGGAATTTCACCACTGCAAACCGTAGCGGCGGCTTCCAAGCTCCAGCCTCCGGAGAATATCGCGAGCTTCCGAAACAGCGATTGCTCGTCGCCGCTGAGCAGCTCGTGGCTCCATCGGATGGTCGCACGCAGGGTCTGGTGCCGGCCCTCGGCGCCCCGGGCGCCGCTCACCAAGAGCCTGAATCGATCGTCGAGGTGCTGCGCTATCTGCTCTGGCGTAAGCACATCGACATAAGCGGCAGCGAGCTCGAGCGCAAGAGGCAGGCCATCCAGCCTCCGGCAAATCTGTACTACTGCTAATGAATTTTGCTTCGTGAGGCAGAAGGTGGAATCGCAGAGTTGCGCTCGTTCGCGAAACAGAGCGACGGCCTCGAACTGATGGAGCTTCTTCAGCGTGTGGCTCTTGTCGGCTGGGGGCATTGAGAGGGGAGGAACCCGAATTGCCGCCTCACCCGCTAGCGCAAGCGCCTCTCGGCTGGTAGCGAGTATCTTCACATTCGGGCATGACTTTAAGATAGCCCGAACGATGTCGGCGGACGCATCGAGTAGATGCTCGCAGTTGTCCAGAATGAGCAGCGCCGTTTGACCTCCCACATGGTCGCGAAGGAGATCGGCGATGCCGCCTCCCAGGTCCCGAGGAATTCTAAATGCGGCAGCGACCGCGGACGCAACCGCACTGGGCTCTGCGATGCCTGCGAGCTCCACGAGCCATACGCCGTCTGCAAACTCATCCAGGAGATCGGCGCCGACATGGAGCGCCAGCCGAGTCTTCCCGCAGCCTCCTGCCCCCGTTAGGGTTACGAGCCTCCCATTCCTAGTCGCCGCAGAGACCTGCGAAATCTCGCGCTCGCGGCCAATAAAGCTCGTGAGAAGGCTGGGCAGGTTGTTGGGAAGATTCTCGAGAGTGCGGAGTGGAGCGAAGTCGCCGTCAATACCCGCCGCCACGACCTGATAGATGTGCTCCTCGTGGTGAAGGTCCCGCAGGCGGTGAAGGCCCATATCGCGAAGGCGGCAGCCATCTGGCAGCGCCTCGCGAACTAGGAGCTGAGAGGCTTGCGAGAGCAATATCTGGCCGCCGTGGCCCACGTCTCGAAGCCGTGCGACGCGGTTTACGCTTGGACCGAAGTAGTCGTCGTCTCGCTCGATGGCGTCGCCTGTGTGGATCGCCATCCGTACTTCAATGCGGATTGCATCTTCATCCGCCGAATTCGCGGGGAAGAGCGCCCGCGTACATATCTGTGCCTCAATTGCAGCCGACAGAGCTTGAGGAGCGAGACTAAACGCCGCGCACAGAGCGTCTCCCACGGACTTAAACACATATCCGCCGCAACTCTCAAACACGCTGCGCAGCTCGTCGTCGTGAAGCTTGAGCGCGTCAGACATGCCAACGCGATCGCGTTCCCAGAGCCTACAGCTCCCCGCGATGTCTGTAAAGAGAAAGGTTACGGTTCCGGACGGTCTCTCCACCCTGGCACCTCGTGATTTCTCATTCCGATTCTATCAACTACCAGCAGACAATCGTAGCATAACGACTCACTCGTGTCAATCGCCGATATCGAGCCGCCGCCGTTACGCGGTGCGTTCTCTCCAAAACCTTCACGTACTCTTAATGTGACCCTAGTTAAACCCAAGGTACAATCGAGAAGATTGAGCAATTCAAGAAGATGGAGGCACAGAATGACGGAAACTCTGGCCGCAGGCGACCCTGTCGCAGACTTTGAACTCAAAACGACCGCAGGCGAGACGATGAGGACGCCCGATGCTCGGGCAGACGATCTCCTGTTCTACGCCATCTACAAGCGGGACTGCGAGACCTGCCAATACACCGTGCCGTACCTTGAACGTCTCCACAAGGAGTACGCGGGCAAGGGATTCAAGGTTTGGGGCGTGGTGCAAGAGTCCTGCGAGGATGCCGCCGAATTCGCAGCCAGGTTCGGCTTGACGTTCCCACAGCTCGTGGATGCGGACCTGGATGTGACTGAACTGCACCGACCCGAGTCCGTGCCAACGATGTACCTCGTGGACTCCTCATCTAACGTTGTGCGCTCCGTGTTTGGCTTCCAAACAGAAGCCCTCAACGAGATAGCTGCCCTTGCAGCGGAGCGAACCAGCAAACTGTATCGACCTATCGTTCGCCCAGAGGACGATGCACCGCTCCTAAAGGCCGGCTGAGGCGCGAATCGCAAACAGGCCTAGTCTAGGCCGAAGCAACCAGCAGACCGCCGTTTCTGATATCCACTCTTACCAGGGAGAGCGCCCGTGGTCAGTCGCATCTCTGTCATGGTCATACCAATTCTCATCGCGAATGCCGGACCATCCCGAGCCCAATCGAGCCGTCCCTACCTGCACGCACCCGCAGTGAACCGCTATGCCGAGCACAACCCTTCTGGGACGACCGTCCTGCCAACAGGACGTTTCCTCACACCTTGTGGCAAGCATTTGCCCGTTGCAAAGTGGCCGCACGCGCTCGTGCTCTCCCCCGATGAAGAGACAGCATTCGTGGTGAGCGAAGACGTTGGGCAGTTGATCACTGGCTGGGACTCGGCATCACCCAAGATTGGGACTGTGACTCCGAAGGCGCGAAACCGAGCCAAGGAGTCGCGAACCTCGTCCGGAGGAGCGGCGTTTTCACTCGACGGCAGCACACTGTATTGGAGCAGCGGAGACCGCGGCGGCGTCTATGTGGTGAACGCCATGACCGGGGAAATCACTCGCGAAATCAGCCTTAACGTCGCGGTGGCCGGCAAAGAGTACGCCGAAAGCTTTGCGATGGATATTGCAATCGACCCGACGGGAACACTCCTCTACTGCGCCGACGTAGCGAATTTTCGAGTTGTCGTGGTCGATCTGCGCAAGGGCGCCGTGGTCGGTTCGGTGGCCGCAGGCCGCTACCCGTATGCTCTCGCCGTATCAGGTAAAAGGGTTTACGTTGCGAACATAGGCCTCTTCGCCTACTCCGCGATCCCGGCGCCTACGGACGGGCACGACCCGCGCGGACTCACGCGACCCGCTTTCGGCTTTCCAAGCAAAGAGGCGCGCGACGGGGTGGACTTCGAGGGAAGGCGAGTGCCTGGACTGGGCGATCCAAACGTGCCGGAGAGCTTCTCGGTTTGGGGAATTGATGCTTCGGACCCTGCCGCCCCAAAGGTCGTTGCAAAGATCAAGACCGGCTTGCTGCTGGGTGCTCCGTCTGACGTTGGAAAGACCGTGGGTGGCAGCGCGCCGAACTTCCTCGTGGCTCGCGGTGACAACCTCTGGGTATCCAACGGGAATAACGATCGTATCGAGCGAATCGATCTGCGCACCCACAAGGTCGTCGTCGCCGCCCGCATTACTCCCAGTCCTCTCACGAAGAAGCTGAGAGGCGTCGCGCCCGCTGGAATGGCTCTCTCTGCCGACGGAAGCAAGCTCCTCGTGGCCGAGATGGGGATCAACGCCATAGGAGTGTTCGACGCCAAAACGCTGCAGGCGCTGGGTCACATTCCTACTGCCTGGTACCCCTATCGAGTTGCTGTTGCGCCTAGGCACGGCAAGGTGCTCACCATTGCGTTCCGCGGATTCGGCAACGGCCCGCGCCTCTTGAAGCCTCAGTCTGGACCGTATCTGGGCATGAAGGGAGTTCTCTCCTCGTTTAGCCTGCCGAGCGCAGGTGAGATGAGTCTCCACACACAGACAGTACTGCGAAACAATGGCCTTCAGGACAGACGCGCGACCCGTTCGGCAATGACCTCGTCAGTGGTCCCGACGACTCCCGGAGTTCCATCCCGCGAAATCAAGCACGTCGTATTCATCACCAAGGAAAACCACACCTACGACGCGGTATTCGACCGTATACCCGGCGCGCGCCACGACCCATCTCTGCTGCGATGGGGCCTCGATCAACGGATTGCCCAAGAGGGACAGCCTACGCTCGACCATGTTGGCGTGATGGTGAACCACAACGCGCTGGCCAGGGAGTTCTCGGTGAGCGACAACTTCTATATGGAACCCGAAGCCTCGGGCGTGGGGCACCGTTGGCTTGTGGGGGTCCAGCCGAACAACCTGATGCAGATGACGTATACGCTTGGCTGGAAGTACAACCAGAAGAGCGCGGCGCCCGGACGCCTCTACCCGATGGAATCGAACGGCTCCATCTTGCCGGACGAGTATCCCGAGGCGGGTTCAATGTGGGAGCACCTCTGGCGCAACGGCAAGAGCTTTCGCAACTATGGCGAGGGCTTCGAACTGCCCGGAGTCGATGAAGGCGAGGGTCTGGAGCCCACCGGAGCGCGCGAGGTGGGAAACTACCCGATGCCGAAGCCGCTTTTCGATAACACCTGCTTCGACTTCCCGATCTTCAACATGAACATCCCGGACCAGTATCGCGTTGATGCCTTCGTAAAGGACTTCAACAAGCTAAACGGTCCCGGCAAGAAGCCGATGCCGGCGTTCATCAACATCGCCATTTGCAACGACCACGGCGCCGCGCCGAAGCCCGCAAAGGGCTATCCGTACAATGCATCCTGGATGGCCGACAACGATCTCGCGCTGGGCCGACTAGTGGAGTTCCTCTCTCACACACCCTACTGGAAGAATATGGCAATCTTCGTAACGCAGGACGACAGCGGAGGCGAGCCGGACCATGTGGACGCACAGCGGAGCATCATGATGGTGATCAGCCCCTGGGCAAAGCGTGGGTACGTCTCACATCGCCTCACGACCATCGTGAGCATGCACAGAACCCTCTATCAGATTCTGGGCCTACCGCCGCTCAATATGTTTGATGCTCTTGCAAGCGACCTGTCAGACTGCTTCACGACCAAGCCGGACTATCGTCCATACAAGACCTTGCCTGTGGACAAGCGCCTGTTCGACGCGAAGCTCGCGTACGACCCGAAGGACCCAGAATTTAGGGCGGCGCGCAGATCGGCAACGATTCGCATGGATGATCCGGAAGAGGTTGAGCGGCTGGAGCGTGCGTCTAGACCAGCCGGTCAGAGATAGGCCGAACGCAGCGCCGGAGCACGTCTGCCTTTGCCGTGTCCACGCACGTGGACACTGGGCTTCAGCCACTCAGCGATGGACTTCAGTCCGTCATAGTCAGACAGCCGTTGCGACAATCCGTCGGAATGAGTTCCGCGGCTGGGTAGCCTGCGGCCCAGTGTCCATCTTCATGGACACAACGGTATATCTGGGTCAATCCAAGGCCATAGCCCCTAGCCCAACCTATCGGGATTCAGACCCAGGAGATCGTCCGGCACGAAGAGCCCGTCCTTGCGAACGAGTTCGCCGTCGAAGTAGATCTCTCCGCCGCCATATTCAGACCGCTGAATGAGCACCATGTCCCAGTGGATCTGAGAGCGGTTCCCGTTGTCGGCCTCTTCGTAGGCCTGGCCTGGAGTTAGGTGAAAGCTGCCGGCGATCTTCTCGTCGAACAATATGTCCTTCATCGGCTTAAGGATGTAGGGGTTGAGGCCCAGCGACCACTCCCCGATGTAGCGTGCGCCGTCGTCTGCATCCAGGATCGAATTCAGCTTGGCCGTGAGACCACCGTCGGCTTCCGCAGTGACAATTCGGCCCTGCTCAAAGCGGAGTGAGATGCCGTTGAAGACGCTACCGCGATAGAGAGTCTCGCAGTTGAAGCGAATGGTGCCATTCACCGAATCCCGAATCGGACAGGTGAATATCTCGCCATCCGGAATGTTACGTTCGCCCGCGCACGGAATGGTGGCAATGCCCGCCTTGCTGAAGCGAAGATCGGTTCCGGGGCCTGTGATGTGTATGTCGGACGTTTGGTCCATACGCTCCTTCAGCGGAACCATCGCGTCGTTCATGCGCGCATAATCCACGCCCGAGCAGACCTGGAAGTAGAAGTCCTCGAATGCCTCGGTGCTCATCCCTGCCGCCTGCGCCATACTCGCATTCGGCCAGCGCAGAACGACCCATTTCGTCTTGGGAACCCGAACCTCGGCATGCACCTTTGTGAAGACGTGCTTCTCGTAGAGCGCCATGCGGTCGGCGGGAACGTCGGAGGGGTCGGAGATATTCGTGCTGCCACGCACCCCGATGTAAGCCTGGACTGCCTCCATCCGAGACCGCTCATACGCGGCGATTGAGGCCATCTGTCCTTCTGTAGCGACCTGATAGAGCGCGCGCTGGACCGCCATGTGGTAGGTCGAGACGATAGGCAGGCCGCCCACCGCATCAACGGCTCGGATCAGCTCCGCCGTGAAATCGGTGGGGATATCGTATGCCTCGATCAGCACGCGCTCTCCGGGCTGGACTTCGCAAGAGTGGCGCACGAGGAGCTGCGCGAGCGTGGTGAAGCGTGGGTCTTTCACACTCGATCTCCGTCAAAGAGGTTGAGGTCCGTCACAGCGCCCAGGCTCGCGGACGACACGAGCTTCGAGTACTTCGCCAGGACTCCCCGCTTGTATCTCGGCGCAGGCGCTTTCCAGTCGGCACGGCGGCGATCGAGTTCATCATCGTCAACCTCAAGCTGCAGTAGACGTTTTTGAGCATCAATCGTGATCAGGTCGCCTTCGTGGATGAGCGCAATTGCCCCTCCAACCTGCGCCTCCGGCGCGACATGGCCAACGACCATGCCATAGGTGCCTCCGGAGAAGCGACCGTCCGTGATAAGCGCCACGCTGTCTCCAAGACCTTTGCCGATAATGGCGCTCGTGGGCGAGAGCATCTCGCGCATTCCGGGTCCACCGCGAGGCCCTTCATATCGAATGACCAGGATGTCGCCCTCGCAAATGCTGCCGGCAAGGATGGCCGCGAGGCTTGCTTCCTCGCTCTCGAATACGCGCGCGGGACCTGTGATGACGGGCTTCTTGACACCCGAGATCTTCGCAACCGCCCCTTCCGTCGCGAGGTTGCCCTTCAGGATGGCGAGATGGCCCTGGGTGTACATCGGGTTGTCCCAAGCGCGAATCACGTCCTGGTCGGCGCGCGGCTCCGACGGCACATCTTTGAGCGTCTCCGCGATGGTCTTGCCGGTGATCGTAAGCGCGTCTCCATGCAGAAGACCTCGGTCGAGGAGCATCCGCATCACCTGGGGTACCCCGCCTGCCGCGTGGAGGTCCGTTGCGACATACCTGCCAGAGGGCTTCAGGTCGCAAAGGACAGGCACCTTGGTCCGGAGCTCCTCGAAGTCGTCGATGTTGAGAGGCACTTCGGCAGCGTGAGCAATGGCTAAGAGGTGCAGAACGGCATTCGTCGAGCCGCCAAGAGCCATTGTGACGATGATGGCGTTCTCGAAGGCTTTGCGCGTCAGGATGTCACGGGGACGAATGTTCTGCTCAATGGCCCGAACCAGCACTCTGGCAGACTCTGCCGCGCTGTCCGCCTTCTCGCTGTCCTCGGCAGCCATCGTCGACGACGAGAAGAGACTGATTCCCATCGCTTCGAACGCGGACGACATGGTGTTTGCAGTGAACATTCCGCCGCAGGAGCCCGCGCCGGGACATGCCGCGCGCTCGACAGCGAGCAGCTCTGCATCGGTTATCTTGCCCGCGCTGTGCTGCCCGACGGCCTCGAATGCGCTCACCACCGTGAGGTCTCGCCCGTCGAGGTGTCCTGGCTTGATGGTGCCGCCGTAGATGAAGATGCCCGGAATGTTCATCCTTGCCAAGGCGATGAGCGCTCCCGGCATGTTCTTGTCGCAGCCGCCGATGGTCACGACGCCGTCCATGCTCTGGCCCATGCACGCGGTCTCTATGCTGTCTGCTATCACCTCGCGGGAGACCAGCGAGTACTTCATCCCCTCGGTTCCCATCGAGATTCCGTCGCTAATAGTGATCGTCCCAAAGGTCTGGGGCATCGCGCCTGCCTGCCGCAGAGCGCCCTCTACACGAGAGGTGAGCATCCCAAGGCTGAGGTTACATGGGGTTATCGTGCTATGCGCGTTCGCCACGCCGACTATTGGCTTGGTGAAGTCGTCATCTCCAAACCCTACTGCGCGAAGCATAGCGCGGTTTGCTGTCCTCTCGGGACCCTGGGTGACGACTTTGCTGCGTTGATTCAAGGGCATGGCGTTGTGGACTCCTAAAAGATGATCGTGGAATGAGTATCCCTGGCGCGAACGTGGACACTCAATGGATACGCCCAACCAGTATACCAGTCGAGCTTAGGCTGAAGGAGACTCCTCGGCATCGTTACGCACCGTGACGATCCCATTGGCTGAGGCCCACTGCCCAATGTCCTGCCGCTTGATCGCCGCGGCCATCAGGTCTGGGAAAAGGTCCGGAGTACACGCGAAGGAGGGAATTCCGAGTGCCGCGTATCCGGCAGCAACCTCGTGGTCCGAGGATGGCGCTCCATGATCGTCCAGAGCAAGCAGCGTGATAAAGTTGACGCCGGACGCGGCAATTGCGCCTGCCCGCAGAATCATCTCTGTCTGGTCGCCGCCCTCATAGAGGTCGCTTATCAGGATGAAGATAGTATCGTGCGGTGCGCGGACGAGGCCTTGGCAATAGCGCAGCGCCTGATTGATGTCGGTGCCGCCTCCAAGCTGAGTGCTAAAGAGCAGCTCCACCGGATCGTCCAGCTGGTCCGTGAGGTCCACCACAGAGGTGTCGAACACCACCAGTGAGGTGCGAACCGACTTGATCGATGCCATCGCCGCGCCAAGCACGCCGGCGTAGACAACCGACGCGGCCATTGAGCCGCTCTGGTCGATGCAGAGGATGACGTCTCGGAGCGCCTGCCCTTTGCGGCCGTGACCGAGCCGAACCTCGGGAATGACCGTCTTGTACTCCTTCTGATAGTGCTTCATGTTCGCGCGAATCGTCCGATTCCAGTCGATCTCCTTGAGCTTGGGTCGCCGGTTGCGCACGGAGCGATTCAAGGCGCCCTGTACGGCTTGCCGGAGTGGGTTAAGAAACTTTCGCTCTATATCTTCTACCACCTTGCGGACGACCTGGCGGGCGGTATCTCGCGTCTTGGCGGGCATCACCCCTCTGAGTGAGAGCAGCGTTGAGACGAGGTGAATGTCCGGCTCGACGGCGGCCAGCATCTCCGGCTCAAGCAGCATGCGCTGGATGCCAAGCCGGTCAAGCG
>VFKD01000272.1 GCA_009885735.1 bacterium | reverse complement strand
TGAAAGACGGTATCTGTCGCAGAGTTCTCTAATGTCGTTCTCCGTGTCTCGGTGTCTCTAGCGAAGCGGTTGGTTAAATAGGCACTCCCATTGAAGTGGGAGTTAGACCAGGCGGACAGCACCACAACTGCTCAAAGGACGTTCTCCGTGCCTCGGTGTCTCTAGCAAAGCGGGTGGTTGACCTAAAGGAGTACTAGATGTTCTCGTACAGCCTTGCCAAATTCATCCCATTCCGGGACCTCGCCGCATCGGAACGGGTCCGCGCCATCAAGCGCGAGGACCTCTGCACGCACCCGAACCCAGACTTTAGGATACGCATTGCAGACGATTCGAGCCAGTTCTACTTCGACTTCGCCCTCGACATCGTGCGCAGAATAACGGACTCGCGCGACGGCGGCCGACCTTTCACCGGCATCTTTCCTGTAGGCCCAATGCCCCAGTACGAGTATGCTGCGAAGCTGATCAACGAGGCAAACCTCAGCCTGAGTCACGTCCATTCGTTCAACATGGACGAGTATGCGGACGACGACGGCAACACAGCGCCAATCGACTGGCCGGGCTCTTTCCAGAAGGCGATGTGGGCCTCGTTCTACTCAAAGATCCGCCCAGAGCTTCGCCCTCCAGACAGCCAGATTCACTTCCCCACGAAGGAGGCGCTGCCGGACTACGGCAAACGCATCGCCGACCTTGGCGGCGCCGATGTTTGCTATGGGGGCATCGGCTGGTGTGGGCACATCGCCTTCTGGGAAGCACACCTGGGCGAGGAGTACGGCAGCGACCTGGCATCCTATTGCGCGGCTGGTCCTAGGCTCGTGGAGCTGCATCCGATGACCATCATGCAGAATGCTCTTCACTCGTTCGGCGGTGACTGGAGCTGGGTGCCGCCAAAGGCGAACACAATCGGACCCGCTGAGATACTCGGCGCGAAGCACCGCTCGTTCTGGCTGGATGGCGACCTGGGTGGCGGAGTGAGCTGGCAGCGATTCATAGCCAGGCTGGTGGCGCACGGTCCTGTGAACACCCTCGTACCCGGCTCGATTCTCCAGACCAAGCCGACCGACTACACGATACTCGGCAACGTTGCCGACGACGTAGAAATCCACATGGCGTAGCCTGGATATGGAACTCTCCTATGCGCACGGCGCAAGCGCCACTCCGCTTCTTGGCGAGACGATAGGTGACGCGCTTGATCGTGTTGCTGCACAATTCCCAGATCGAGAGGCACTGGTTAGTTGTCACCAGGACATTCGATACACCTACGCCGAGTACGCAGCCAAGGCGAACGCGACGGCGCGGGCGCTTCTGGCGCTGGCCATTCAGCCGGGCGAGCGCGTCGGCATCTGGTCTCCCAACTGCGCCGAATGGGCTGTGCTCCAATTTGCCACGGCTAAGATTGGCGCAATCCTCGTCACAATCAACCCGGCGTACAAGACCACCGAACTCGACTATGTGCTGCGTCATTCGGGAGTCCGCACCCTCGTACACGCTGCCGGATTTCGGTCGTCGGACTATGTCGCGATGGTGGCGGAAGTTAGCCAGAGACTGCCTAAGCTGGAACAACGAGTGGTTCTGGCGGATACCGCGCGCAACGGTTCCATAACGTGGAGCGAACTTGCAACGAGGTCGGTTGAGGTTACGGAGGATCGGCTGCGTGAAGTACAGGGAGCGCTCCAGTTCGACTCCCCCATCAACATCCAGTACACGTCCGGAACGACCGGGCTGCCCAAGGGCGCCACGCTTACGCATCACAACATTTTGAACAACGCCTACTTCGTTGGGGCAGGGTGCGACTATTCGGAGCACGACCGGGTTTGCATTCCGGTTCCGCTCTACCACTGCTTCGGGATGGTTATCGGCAACCTCTCGTGCATGGCGCATGGCGCCTGTGCTGTCTATCCCGCAGAGTCGTTTGATGCGGAGGCCACGCTCCGAGCGGTGCAAGAAGAGCGATGCACCAGCCTATATGGGGTTCCGACCATGTTCATTGCCGAGCTCGAGCATCCGAAGTTCTTGGAATATGAACTGACCTCGCTTCGCACGGGTATCATGGCCGGTTCGCCCTGTCCGGTCGAGGTGATGCGCCGAGTTATCAACGAGATGCACATGCCGGAAGTCACCATAGGCTACGGCATGACCGAGACGAGCCCGGTCTCTTTTCAGACTCTCGTCTCGGATCAGCTCGACCTCCGCGTCTCGACGGTGGGCCACATTCACCCGCATGTCGAGGCGAAAGTGGTGGACCCCGAGTCGGGCGCCGTACTTCATTGCGGCTTGCCTGGAGAGCTCTGCACGCGCGGCTACCTGGTGATGCCAGGGTATTGGGACGACGAGGTGCAGACCAGGAATGCCATCGATTCCGTGGGCTGGATGCACACGGGTGACCTGGCGACGCTCGACGAAAATGGCTATGCACGCATCGTGGGCCGCCTAAAGGACATGGTAATACGCGGCGGAGAGAACATCTATCCTCGGGAGATCGAGGAGTATCTCTACGCTCACCCGGCAATTCGCGACGCCCAGGTAATAGGAGTGCCGGACCTCAAGTACGGAGAGGAACTCTGCGCGTGGGTCGCGCTCAAGGATGACACAACGCTCAGCTACGAGGAGCTTAGAGAATGGCTCAAGGCTCGCATTGCTGCCTTCAAGGTGCCGCGCTACTGGAAGTTTACTCCGACCTTCCCAATGACCGTCACCGGCAAGATACAGAAGTTCAAGATGCGGGAAGAATCGATTGCCGAACTGGGGCTAGACGCGGCAGCGAAGGTGGAGACCGCATGAATGCCTTCCAATTGACCGGCCCACGTGGCCCGGGCGTCCCGCCCGTGGCGAAGCATGCGGGAGACGCGCATGCTCGATGAAGCCGAGATCGTCCTGTTCGTTGCCAACGGCTGCCTCATCATGCGTCAGGTTTTCTCCGGCGAAGAACTTTATGCGCTCCAGCGCGAATCCGCCCGCGTGATTGAGGAGGGTCGAGCCCAGGTGAACAAGCCCTCGCACCGATACCTCAAGGACGATGGCGGACACGAGGTCTACTGGCGGTCCGAGGAGATGTGGCAGCGCAGCCCAGTCTTCAGCGCGGCTGCTGTCCATCCTGTCCTTCTCGAGAATATCTGGCAGTGCATCGGCAGACCATTCTATCCGTGGAACGACTCACTTGTCGTCAAGCTGCCAGAGCTTGGCCGCCCAGTTCCATGGCACCAGGATCCGCCCTACGGATACAAGTCGCGAACGTCCACGTTTGAAGTACCGAACTTCACCACCGACATCTATCTCGACGCTTCAACAACCGAGAACGGCTGCGTCTGGGCGATACCAGGGCATCACGTAGTTGGTCATGTCGAGCTCGATCGCCTGTCGCAAGACGAACTCTTCGCGCATCCCATGGCTATACCACTCGAGATGGAACCCGGTGACGTGCTCTTCCACTGCCTCTCCACTCCCCACGGCTCGGCAGCCAACCGCTCTGGAACTATGCGTCGAACGCTCTACCTACATTACCTGGCGGAGGAGGTCTTCCAGGACGGCTATGCCTCTGAGCCCTGGACGGTGGACAAGCCCGGATGGACACCCGCCACAGCGAGCAGGACGGAGCAGATGCTGCAGGATCGGCGAGAACTTGTTTGGGACGCGGCGCGTTCTGGAACTGGAGAAGCCGTGGGCAAGCAAGGAATCGAGATCCCCGGCATCACTCCGACCGGCGGAGAGAAATGGCTTCGAGCACTCAGGAACCTCGGCGCGGATGAAGCAACGACGAAGAAGCGCCTGGAGTTTCGAACACCGTGACAAGGCCAACCCGTCGAGAACTCTTGGCTAGCGCTCCAGGCATGGCGGTCGGCATCCGCACTGTGTCGCGAGGGCCGGACCGCATTCCGGTAGCTCCGCTGGAAATCGGAACTCGCGTTGAGATGTTCGTTGACGACTACCTGATAGCATCCATGCGAGGCGGGGACTTCGTGCCTTCGCCTCCAGAGCGACGGGAGGTTGTGCTCACTACGGATCGTCCGTGGGAAGGGCCGGCGAGCGCCTACTTCACCGTGATTCGAGACGGCTCCACGGTTCGCCTCTACTATCGCGGCTACTGTCCTGCGGATCTCTCGCTTGAACAGGTCACGTGTGTTGCCGAAAGCAGGGATGGCATTGCCTATGATCGACCCACCCTCGGACTGTTTGACTTCCGTGGAAGCAAGCGCAACAACATCGTTCATGTGGGCAAGGAATCACACAACTTTGGGCCGTTTCTCGACGCCAATCCGGCAGCGCCTCCGGCAGAGCGCTACAAGGCGCTAGGCGGGATTGAGAGCCGCCTATTCGCCTTCTGCTCGCCTGACGGCCTTCATTGGCGTAAGCTGCGCGAGGAGCCTGTCATCACCGATGGAGCGTTTGATTCGCTCAACACAGCGTTCTGGGATTCCGTTGCCAAGGTCTACCGGTGCTACTCGCGAAACTGGAGCGGTGGCGGCTACACGGGCTATCGCGGGATACAAAGCTGTACCTCGACCGACTTCGTGAAATGGACCAAGCCCGTTCCAAATCGATACTCGCCAGACGCCGGAGCGCAACACCTCTATACCAATGCCACGCGGCCTTGCCCAGGCGCGGAGCATCACCTGCTCTCATTCCCCATGCGATTCGTGCCAGATCGCACTCGGCGGCAAGGGTATGCCGAGCCAGGCGTCTCGGACGCGCTGTTCATGACCAGCAGAGACGGCACCACGTGGGATCGCCGATTCGCGGAGGCATGGCTGCGGCCAGGACGCGACGAGTTCAACTGGACTCAGCGCAGCAACATGCCGGCCGCCGGAATCGTCCAAACGCGCGCGGATGAGTTCTCGATGTACGCCTCGGAACATTACGACTGGCCGGATCATCGACTACGCAGGCTCAGCATCCGCAAACACGGCTTTGCATCCGTACATGGTGGAGCAGCAGTCGCAGAGATGACCACAAAGGTTATCTTGCTTGCCGCGAAGAAGCTCGTGCTTAACTACTCGACCTCGGCTGCAGGCAGCATTTCAGTTGAGGTGCGGAATCCTGCGGGAGTCCCGGTACGGGGCCTGACCCATGCCGATTGCATCGCTCTCTATGGGGACGACCTCGACCGCGACGTGCTCTGGCGAGGCGGTTCAAACCTAGGGTCCCTGGTCGGCAAGCCCATCGCGCTCAGCTTTCGCCTTCAAGAGGCGAACCTGTTCGCACTCAGGTTTTCAGACTGAACTATTCGCCACTCTCTACAGGAGACCATTTGTGAAATACGCACTCACTCTACTCGTAGCCATCGCAGCACTGGCGGGCGCGGGCCCGGCCAAGGAGCGGCACATCTACTGCATGGACCACGATAACAACCGCCTCGTTAAGATCCGCGAGGACGGCACGCTTCTCTGGGACTGCCCGAACGGCAACGGTCATGATGTCCAGTTGCTGAAGAACGGCAACGTGCTGATAGTCACAGGCAAAGTCCAGGAGATTTCGCCGGACAAGAAGGTTGTGTGGGAGCTAGGCGAACCTGCTGTGAAGTTTGCAGAGTCGGC
>VFKD01000463.1 GCA_009885735.1 bacterium | reverse complement strand
GCCATCTATGGCCAGAAGGACCCGGATGTGAACGCCTGCCTGCCGCCCGAACAGTGGCAGTCCTACGACATCACGTTCACCGCGCCCACGCTTGGCGACGACGGCAAGGTGGTGAAGAAGCCGCGCATAACGGTGGTTTGGAACGGCATTAAGGTACACGACGACGTAGAGATAGTCCTGGAGAACACCACTTCGGGCCTGGGCGGCGCAGTTCCCGCGAAGGGACCGATCCTGCTGCAGAACCACGGGAATGCGGTGCGCTATCGCAATATATGGGTGGTGCCGATGGGGGCGGGGAGGTAGAGATCGTCGACACCTAGTGCTCTACTTTTCGTCAGCTAATCTGCGTGTCAACAATCCAACCGAGAGCATCATCACCGAATCGACCCACTGGCGTACGAGAGCCTCGACCTGTCCATCATCGTTCTCAGCTGCCCATTCGAACGGCTCGACCTCGATTGCCTCCCAGTGACTGTTGATATTCGTGGTAGCTGCCGCTTGTACTGCCTCGTCAATGTCTGGGGCGGTGGCGTAGATCTGCACCTTGATCTGCCACTCAGCTCCCAGTGTTCCGTCAACCTCTACCCACGAGAAAGGTGGCTGTGGTGTTACGTGCCACCGATCTGCAACTAGTTCCACAAGGTCCGCGCGGTAAGCATCAGGCGAGCCAGGCGAAGAAAACGATATGACGATACGCGCCAGTGGGTGGGCGCTCGCTAGGGGAGCCGCGATAAGCTCCAGGGCCGTTGTCATAGAAGCAGACATCCAGTTTTGGAGCCGGTCCACTCGTCTAAGAATTCGGGCACGGAGAGCCTGGGTACCGACGGCCGCGACATCCGCCAGTCTCTGCGCCGCCTCCACGAGAGTGGTTGGTTCTGGCGTCGCTTTCTCGATCGCGTTAACTACCCGCTGGTACGACCTGCGTTGATTTCGTGCGATGGTCTCTGTAAGTGACCGAAGGTCGCCGTTGTCTGCTTGCTCGAGCGACTCGATATAGCGACCCTTGTCATCCTCCAGGATGGTAAACGGAAATAGGCCCGCACGATGGAGAACGACTGATGCAAGTGTTCGGGCCACCCTACCGTTGCCATCCTGGAACGGGTGAATCTGGGTGAATCGGTGGTGGATCCAAGCTGCCTCAACCTCCGGCGGGACGTCTCTCGCAATGTGTTCCTCGTGTAACTCCGTCAACCGGTCCATCTCATCCTGTACTCGCTCAGGTGGACAGTAATGAAATCGCACTCCGTCTCGTTCTGGGAAGTTAGCCATCTTCTTCCAATCACCGCGAATGAGCGGGATCGAACTCTTGCGGCCATGGGGGTCCCTGACATCAACGCTGTCCTGGCTATGTGTGAGAGCCGCGTGAAGCTCGCGGATTCGCGGAACCGAGAGCGGGCGCCGGTTGGCAACCAGTTCGAACACGAGTTCTAGAGCGTTCATGTGGTCCTGCAAGTGCGCAAGGACCGCCTGAGAGTGGCCGTTGGTAGAGCCGTGCGTGAGCACATCCTGCCTGAAGCCATGCTCAATGAGAGTGACCGTTACATCGCGCTCGATCTCGTAGATGCCTTCGATAATGCCGGTATGTACCGCCCACTCGCGATTGAGTTGATCGAGTGCAATCTGAACCACTCCGGACTCGCCCACGACCGCACGTCGTTGAGCCCACGCGGCGCCGATCTTGCGTACACTGGGTACCGACATTGAGGCCACATCCTCAGGCAGGTCCGTAATTCCTGTTTCTAGTGGCCATATGTAGACGGTCTTGGGGTCGGTCATGGGTTATCTAGCCTTGGCGGAGACTCTACTTCGGGGTGGCCAGCCTGCGCGTCAGCATTCCCAGCGTGATGGTCAGCGCGGACTTTAGCCACTGCTCTGCTTCGGCGGGACCTGCGAGGTCCATACTGTCGGAGGGCCAGTTGATCGGCTCCACGGGGATCGGTTCCCACTCACCGTTAACGTTGGTCACAGCCACAGCCTGGAGCGATTCGTCCATATCCGGCGCAACCGCATGAATCAGAACAACAAGCTGCCACGCACCGTCCAGTGCGCCCTCCACTTGCACCCACGCAAAGGGTCTCTTGGGAGCCGGCTGCCAAGTGCGCTCAATGAGGTGCCGAAGCTCCGTATGAAACCGATTGTGCGAGTTCTGCGAGCTCTCGGATGCCTGCATCTCCACCAGTGGGTTGATGGCGATCAACGGCGCCTTCACTCCATCCACAGCCGTTGCCAGGTGATCGAGCAGGGACTTTCTGAAAAGGCTGATCCGCGATAAAATCCGAGCCATTCGAGCGTCATCACGCAGGGCCGCTATATCCGAGAGCCGTTGTACTGCTTCTTCAAGCGTGCTTGGCCCAGGCCGCGACCGCTCAATTGCGTTCACGACTCGCTGATACGAACGGCGCTGGTTCCGGACGATGAGAAGGGACAAAGGCCGGAGGTCTCCCGCATCCGCCATTTCGAGAGACTCGATATAGCGCGCGGCGTCGTCACGGTCCAGCGTAACCGGGAACAGGTTCGCTCGGTGCAGAATCATAGATGCAAGCGTGTGCGCCACGCGGCCATTTCCATCCTGAAACGGGCGAATCTGGGTTAATCGGTGAAGCAGCCACGCCGCCTGCACCTCGGCCGGCACACCTGATGCAATGTGAGCATTGTGCATCTGCACCAAGCGGTCCATCTCGCTCGCAACTCTCGCCGGAAGGCAATAGGTCAGGTGCTTTTCGTCGCGCACCACGTTGGATGGCCACTGTTTCCAGTCGCCGTGAACCAGCGGAATCGATCCCTTGCGGCCCTTATCGTCGAGCAGTTCGACCGATGCCTGACTCCGCGTGAGAGCTGCGTGAAGCTCCTTAATCTTTTCAACCGTGAGGTTCTGGCCAGACCCTGCCATCTCGAACATGAGGTTGAGGCTGTTCATGTGGTCCCAAAGATGAGCCAGGACCGCCGCAGGGTCTTTGACGCTGGCCCCGCGCGCGACTACGCCGAGCGTGAGGCCGTCTGCGATGAGGGACTGCGAAATGCTTCGGTCAACCTCGAAGATTCCCTCAACAACTCCGGTCTCGATAGACCACTCCCGGTTGAGCTCGTCAAGGGCGCTGTGCAAGACTGCGGCATCGGGCGTGGCGGCCTTGCGCATCGACCAGGCGGCACGAATTCGCCCAACCTCGGCAGTCGATAGTGTGGAGATATCCGCTGGTAGGTCGGTAATGCCAGTCTCCAGCGGCCAGACATGAAGGGTCGTGTTTTCACTCATGAGTGGAATCTAGCAGGTTCGCTCAATTTTGGCAAGCCTATTCCAGCACCGCGACGCAGTCTATCTCAAACTCGAGCCCAGGAGGCAGGCATCCAGTGAGAGTGGTGCGGGCGGGAAACGGCTCCGAGAAGTACTCGCGATAGAGCCGATTGTAGAGCGGAAGGTTCGCCGAATCGGCCACGTAGCCGCGAACCATCACCACTTGGCTTGGGTTCGCCCCGGCATCCTTGAGGGTGGAGAAGATGAGGTCCATGGTGTAGCGAAACTGTCCCTCAAACGTGTCTGACACATAGTTTCCCTCGCTGTCCACGGCGCCGTGCCCCGAGATGTAGAGAGTGTTTCCGTCTTTGCGGAACATCGAGAGCGGAAGGACGTGCTTGGTCTGTCCCTCTGCCATGGGATACTTGCTGGGCATGTGAATCTCCTT
>VFKD01000576.1 GCA_009885735.1 bacterium | reverse complement strand
GTTTCGGCCAGGCACAGGGCGGCAGCAACCCCTTCTTCATGGGCCGAGTGGCCATGATGTTCAATGGACAGTGGAATCCTTACTGGGCTGAGCAGTATGCCCCGAGCCTTGAGTACGGAGTGGCGCCCATGCCGTATCCCGCGGCACGGCCCGATCTAGCTCGCTCCACCTGGCTCGGCGGGAATCTTTTCTGCATGCCTCGAAACGGTCCGCAGGCAGAAGAGGCCTGGAAACTGCTCCGATGGATGCAGACCCCAAGGGCCCAGATACTATTCGCAAACGAGATGCACGGCGTGCCGAACATACGCGCCGCGCTGGCCGAGCCTTCGCTGCGCACCGGCGAGCCGTGGCGCATTCAGTTTGCCCGGTTCCTGGACCTAGCCACCGGGCGCAATGCGGGCCACTTTCCGCCAATGCCGGTCGCCACGCTCTATCAGAGCGCCATTGCGGACGCTACCGACAGGATTCTTGAGGGCGACCGGGCGCCGGAGTCGGCCCTTAAGGAGGTGCGCATGCGGGTGCAGCGAGAGATGGACAAATACCGATGACGCGATCCAAGAGAGAGCTTCTCATGGGCCTTGGGTTCATCTCGCCATGGCTCATCGGATTCTTGGGGCTCACGCTCTATCCCATCCTCGCGTCGCTCTACTACAGCTTCTGCGACTATAGGATTCTCTCGCCGCCTCAGTGGGTGGGCATCCGCAACTACGTAGAGCTCTTTACCGACCACGACTACTTCCTGCCCTCGCTCTACAACACCGTCTTCATGTTCCTCGAGCTGCCCATCGCGCTCGCCATATCGGTGGCGGTTGCGCTGCTCCTGAACCAGAAGCTCAAAGGGATGGCTTTCTTTCGAGCGCTTTACTATCTGCCCAGTGTGGTCCCCACGGTCGCCTCCTCCATCCTGTGGCTTTGGATGCTGAACCCGGAGTATGGCCTCGTCAACAAGTCCCTCGAGTTCATGCACCTGCCCACCAGCGAGTGGCTGCAGAGCCCCATCTGGTCGAAGCCGGCATTCATCGTGCTCGACCTCTGGGTGGTGGGCGGAGGCGTGGTGATCTACCTCGCCGCGCTGCAGGGAGTGCCGGTTCACCTCTATGAAGCGGCCGAGCTCGACGGCGCCGGGCCGCTGCGGCGAACGCTCTCAATCACCCTGCCCTATATATCACCGGTGATTTTCTTTAACCTCATCCTGGGCGTGATAGGCACGTTTCAGTACTTCACGCAGCCATTCCTAATGACCGGGCAGCCGCCAGGAGGTCCCGCGAATTCGACTCTTACCTACGCTCTCTATCTCTTCCAGAATGCGTTCAGCTTCTTCCGGATGGGCTACGCCTGCGCCATGGCGTGGGTGCTGTTTCTGCTGACTCTTGTTGCGACGCTCATTGTGTTTCGGAGTTCCGCGAGATGGGTGTACTATGAGGGTGAATTGAAGTGAGGTTTACAGTTGCGCTTTCACGACACCTGCGACTAAAGTCGCGGCTGTGGAGGGCACAAAACCCGCCTGCGCAGGTTGAAGACCTAGTTCACGCTGGTAGAATCCGCTCGTCCTGAGCCTGCCAATCCGAGCATCCTGAGCCCGGCTCAGCCCAACACACCCGGTCACCCTGAGCGCGGCACAGCTGTTCCGTGCCGCAGTCGAAGGGTCGAAGGACCGTACCGTGGCTCGTCATTCCTGCATGAGCCTGCCCCGTTACGACGTTAAACGGGGTTAGCAGGAACGAAGAACCGCACCGAGCCGCTGTCGAAGGATGCAGTCTCAGCCGCAATTCGGCACGGGTTGAAACCCGGCCCTGTCATTGAAAAACCCGCCTGCGCGGGTTGAGGATGCAGTCCGCGAAGGCGGACTTCGTGACGTTGACAGCCGCGGTTGCAACCGCAGGTGCTCAGCGCAAACAGTTGCCCTTCCAAGGAGATCCTGTTTGATAGTTCCAGCTTTCATCATGCTTGCTGACCTTGCACTGGCCCTTCCTGCCGCCCGATCGGCAGAGACCGCCACACTTCTCACCACGGAGTTCACCTACACAGCCACGCTTCCCGCGCAGCCGTTCGCGCACGGGACAATAAGAATGTGGCTTCCGCTGCCCTCGGACGGAGCCTGGCAGCGCGTGCGCGACCTTCACGTTGACGCGCCCGGACCATCACGCATCACATCCGAGAAAGAGTATGGCAACCGCATCGTCTATCTGGAAACCCCGGTTACCAACGGGCCAATGAAGGTGGTGGTTCGATTCACCGTTGACCGTGCAATCAGCGAGCCCTTGCCGGGAAGTCCTGGTACGGGAGTCAACATTAAGCGCAGCCTTCTTGCAGATCGCAACGTTCCGCTGGGAGGACGGTTTGGAGAGATTGCCGCCGAGCTTACCCGGCCAGGGCAGACCGTGGCGCAGAAGGCCCGATCTCTCTTCGACCATGTGGTGGCCACGATGCAGTACGACTACAAGAAGGACTCCCCGAAGCTCGGCGAGGGCGACGTTGCTTTCGTGTGCGACTACAAGAAGGGCAACTGCTCCGACCTCCATAGCTACTTAATCTCGCTTGCCCGAAGCCTCAAGATTCCAGCCTACCTCGAGTTTGGCTTCCCAATCTCCGGCATTCCGCTTGCCGAGCCGCAGCCTCGCGAAGGCGCCATTACCGGATACCACTGCTGGACCTGGTTCCACGACCCCGCGTTGGGCTGGAGGCCGCTCGACGCATCGGACGGCAGGCGATGGCTGGATGCAAACAGGCCTGAGCTTCGGGACAAGGTGTTTGGCGAGCTGGTGCCGGAGCGCTCCGCCGTCGCCTTCTCGCGAGGGCGCGACATTACGCTCGAGCCGGCGCAGAATGGCCCCCCGCTGAACTACTTCATCTATCCGTATGCCGAGGTGGATGGAGCGCCGGTGAAGCCAACCTGGGAAGTGCGGTACAAGCTCGGACGATAGGATACCGCTTCCTGCGCCGAGAAGGGCAACGTCAAGCGCACCTCATTCCCGAAGCCCTACGCACGAGAACCGCCTTTGCCGTTCTTCGCGCCTCCGGGCGAGAATGCCGTGGACCTTGACCTACTCTGCGCCTCAGCGTCTCCGCGCGAGATCGCCCTTGCCCTTGCCCTACAGCCCTTGCACGGACAAACGCGGCGCCGCCGCGCAGACAACTCACCCGAGAGCCGCGCTCTCACATCGAAGGAGACCGATGCCATGCCACAAGCCCAGGACCTACAAGCAGTACTCAGCCGAATTGAGAAACTAGAGAGCCAGAGCCGCCGGTGGAGGCTCACCGCGCTGTTTGCCTGCATCGCCTGCGGTTCCCTGCTTGCAATGCGTCCTGCGCTGTCGAGGCCGCAAGCGGCACGGACGGTGACCGCACAGGAGTTCATCCTGGTGGATGCCGCTGGCAAGGCACGAGCGAGACTGGGTTTTACCTACGGCAGCCCCGGCCTGAAGGTGATGGACACCGAGGGCAGAACCCGAGCGATGCTCACGCCTGGGGGCCTCAGCCTCCTGGATGCGAAACATCGTGAAAGGCTCTCCGCTGGTCTAGATGACCGTGAGAGTGAGGGCTGCTCGCCTTGGCTGTACCTCTATGACGAGCACGAACATGCGCGAGTGGGAATGACGGTCCATAAGGGCCGCGAACCGATGGTGTTCGTCATCGATGAGAGGAAGTATCTGCTTGAGATAAAGCCGTAGGAGGGTCCGCGCAAACCATGGGACTGTTCTGCCAAACCCAGAAACACCTACCGAGCAGAGGCCGACGACGAGCGAAGGTGCTGCGACGGTTGTACGTAGCCGCATCGAATGGTAGTCGCTAGGCGGTCAGTCGTGAACCACTAGCATCCTCCAAAGATTGTAACGCAGTGCCCGTTGAGAGGCCCGATGAAGCTGGTTTGAACCATGTTTGGGCTGCTCTGCGGGGTGTCAATGGGGAAGAAGTCATTGCAGGAGATGTAGGGCGCCAGGGACCGTATAATGGTCTTGTGCCTGTGAGTTTCGGTGCAAGACAGACTGCGGCTGACCGCCGCCGTATCTCAAACTCCCATAAGCGCTTCTGGCTTGCTAGCTACACGGGCAAGAATCCTGCAAAGCACACTACCGCCTACCAGCCGCTGCCGTCATCACTGTGGTACGATCAACCAATAGTTCGCAGGAGGCACGCGATGACAGATCCCGGTGTACTTGAACGCATTGAAGCTTTGGAGCACGAGGTAGAACGCGTCAAGCGCGATCGCTCAACTTCGAAGGCAGAAGGCAGCCAGAGGTGGAAGAGAATTGTCGGCGTTTACCGAGACAATCCGGACTTCGACGAGGCCGAGCAGTTGGGACGGGAATGGCGCGAGTCGTTTCGTCCCCAGGGCGATGAGATCGCTCCCGCGTGAAGTATATCCTAGTGTGGTGAATCTACAATCGCTTTACAACGATTGATCTTCTTAATAATGACATCAGCTGTTTTTGTCCACATGAATGGTCTTGGATTCTCGTTGTTTAGTTTTACG
>VFKD01000496.1 GCA_009885735.1 bacterium | reverse complement strand
GTTGTGAACAAGGCCGTGATGAACTTGCCGGAGCGCTACCGAGTGGTGGTGGTAATGCGGCATCTGCAGGACATGAGTATCGAGGAGATCGCGGAGCAGCTTGACCTGCCGAGCGGGACCGTGAAAACACACCTGTTTCGAGCGAGGGAGATGCTGCGGGATCGCCTTCGTCCGGACATGGGACTGGAATGAGCATGGAAGAAAACAGAAACATTGAGGAGTCGTCCGGCGGCTTCTCGCTCTGCCAATCGGTACGAGAGCGCCTGCCGGACCTGCTGGAGGGGTATCTGGATGCGATGGCCGCCGAGGCCATTCGAGCGCATCTGGCGAGCTGCTTCCTCTGCCAGGCCGAGTACAAGAGCATGGCCGAGACCATTCGGCTAGTGGAGTCTTTGCCCTTTGTAGATTCCGGCAGGGACTTTGCTCCCGCCATCATGGCTGCCCTTCGCGGGCAGTCGGACCACTCCTTTCAAGCGCCCGTGGTGGAAATGGAGGCCGAAGCTTCGCTCCGGCTCCTGACCTTGCCGCGAATCACCAATGGGCATCAGCGGCTTTTCGGTTTCTGGCCGGCGATGGCTCTGCTCGCAGCGTAGCGGGCAGAAGAAAACACATAGGTCCCATGGGTCCTATAGGTCCCATGGGACTTATGGGACTTATGGGACTCATGCGACCTAAGGGACGTATGAGACCTATGACAAGGTGCCTTATGATCAGATTGGTTAGCGTGCTCCTCGGCACGGTCGCGCTATGGCCGGTCGCCGTGCGTTCTCAGGCTCCGGCCGCAGTTGACGCCACCCTCACGGTGGACGGGCAAGAGATCGCGCTCAAGAACGGCTATGCAGTCTCTACCGACGACGCAGAGGGCATGCGGCCCAAGGACAGCCCAAAGAAGACGCTGATCATCCAGCTCACCGACGTGCCGCTTGCGGGCGGCGCCATCGGCTCGTGGTCCCGATGTTCCGAGCTCGCGCGGGCCGGGAAGCTGCGAGCGCTCGAATTCGAGTTCGACCCGGCACGCAGTCAGTTGATGAGCATTCGCATCTACCTTCCCCCAGAACCCGGCGAGAACGCTCTGCACAGCATCTCGATAGTGGGAAAGCCCGACACCTACGATATCCAGGGCCTGAAGCTGGATGCGCGGTCCGTGTCCGGCTCCATCCAGATGACCAAGGAGGACTCCTTCCTCCACTTCAAGGAGGGCGC
>VFKD01000701.1 GCA_009885735.1 bacterium | reverse complement strand
GAGGAGCAGCTTCTGCGGCCAACTTCAGAACCTACCGGCATGAGCGACTAGAGTGGTCCAACTCGATCCTAGTCCGTTCCGGCAAATGAGTCCGGCAGCTGCATTTCATTGCAGAAGGCTTGGCCGCCGAAGCCCTGTCCGACAGGTTGCTGAGCGTGTCGACAGTCCCGCAGCGCTGGATGCCGCGAGCGTCGAGGTTCTTGTCTCAGCGGTTCTCGACGCATCAGCTCGACGCTGGAGGGAGCGAAGCGTTGCCGCCTGGTGTCTTGGCGCATGCGTACTCTCGGCGGAGCAGCGAATCACGGCTGCGGAAGCATTGAGAGGAGTGTTGGTCGATCGTCGCTACACAGATCGAGTTGGCAGGCTCTTGCGCGTAGCCGGTCGAGCCGCGCTGTCATCCTGTGTTATCACGACTCTATTCTTGGCGTTTCGATTTGTGAGCATGAGAATGGATCCGACGTTGCTCGCGTATGGCGATCCAGCTATCTGGGCTGTCGACTGGCTCGCTGGTGTGGGCATTGCCTTCTTCGTCCTCGTGCTTCCAATTCTGATGTTCTCCAATTCTCGCGAGGACTTCAACCTCCGAGATTCCGTTGCTGAAGCAGTTATGTCTTTGGGCAAGCTGGCGGATCCCTATGCTGTTGGTATATTGGCAAGGATGCACAAGAGGAAATGCAACGTCGTACGTGTTACGCTGAATGAAGTGTGGGAAGCACGCCAATCACTGCTGTCCGCACTTACCGCTGTTCATTCCGAGCACTATGGACTGCTCCCGCGGGATGCGACCCTGTCGCTGTGCGACGTCCTAAGTGACGAAGACGAGGAGCTTGCACTGCCCACACTCGAAGCACTGGGTCGTGCGGGCACGGGAGCCGCTGTCCAGCCTGTGCGCAGGCTCGCAGAGGACTCGAAGTCCGAGGCCATTCGCTCGTCAGCCGCAACGGTCCTGCCCATCCTGGAGGAGAGGCTGCGCATCGAAACAGGCGCCGCACGCCTTCTGCGTCCGGCGGATTCTCCCGAAGTGCCAGCGGAGGTCCTGCTTCGCCCAGCCTCGTCCGCGACAGGGGTCCCCGAGGAGCAGCTTCTACGACCGAGCGACCGACCGGAAAGCTGACGGAGATCAGCAGATGGCAAAGAGCAGTGGGTGTGAGTTTGGCGCGATATGTCGTTCCCGTCCGCACCCCTGTGTTCCGCAGCCGTTTGCCGTTGCCGGCCGCAGGCCATGCAGCCTTGGCGTTTACGGCCAAGGGGCACCGGCAACGGCCTCACCACAGAGACACCTAGGCACGGAGAGAGGCGACGGACGAGGCGCCAATGTCGGTAGGTTCCGGCGGACACGGAGACGAGAGAGCCCGATGATAGATTGCAACCAGTATGCGCGCTAGCTCAAGCGCCCACAAGCAGATGGGTCCAGCCATCTCGAGGTACGTCAGGCGACTCTGGCGCAAGGATGTGTTCCGAACGGCGGCGGAAAGGGTCGCAGGCGGCAAGGACCTGGACGGCAAAACTATCAAGTCTTTGCTGGGTGCGGTTGAGGACAGGCATGCCGCCGTTTGGCGCGAGCGAGCCATTGGCGCGTGGTGCCTGGGCCGCTGCAGACTCTCCGCGGAGCAGCGCGAGGACACCGTTTCCGCGCTGCGCACGCTCCTCGCCGCCGACAGTTACTATTACGATTCTGAGCGCAATGCACGAGCGGTGTCGCGAGCGCTGAGCGTCTCGATGATGGTTGCAGCGCCAACCGCAGCAGTGCTTCTCTCCTATTTGGATGGTCTGACGACGATCGGCTTCCTCTTCGATTGGGCGACGGCGTTTGCCATGGGCAGCGTGGCGCTCGGTGCGATATTATTCCCTCCTATTCTCGTCTACTCGCGCGTGCGGGATGCCGTGGAACTAAGTCGCTGCATCGTGGAAGCCGCCGCCGCACTTGGGATTCTGGCCGACCCGCTAGCCGTTGGGCTCCTCGCGAAGGCGCACATGCAGGGCAGTCGGCACGTTTCAAAGGCCTCCCAGGCCGCCCTGCCGGCGTGCCTCGATGCAGTTCGCGAGGAGCACTACGGTCTGCTTCCTCCAGATGCTACAGATGCGCTTTGCGAGTTGCTGGACAGAAGCGACGAAGAACAGACCCTGCAAATCCTAACAGCACTTGAACTCGCGGGCACAGGTGCCGCAGTGGAGAGAGTGCGGCGCCTTGCGGAGAGGTCCAGCGTGCACAGCATTCAGGCGAAGGCAGCCGCCATCGTGCCGATCCTTGAGGAACGGCTGGAAAACGAAACTGCCGCTGCGCGTCTTCTTCGTCCTGCAAAACCTCCCGGCGAGGATGGGGAGATGCTCCTCCGGCCGGCGTCTTCGGCTACGGCAGTTCCCGAGGAACAGCTTCTGCGACCCAGTAAAGGGCCATACGGCAGTGGGCAGTAGGCAGGCGGCAGGGACGGCGAAGCAAGCGAAGAAGGGCGACCCTCACCACAGCCCTCTCCCGCAAGACGCTCGTGCCTCGCTCGGGAGAGGGAGAACGGCAAGGGAAACGACCTCACCACAGAGACACTGAGGCACTGAGAAGGTCAACGACTATGCCGATTTCGCGTTCTTCGTGTGATTCGTGGTTAAAACAAGCCTTTGCCGTTCCTCTGCGAGACTCTGTGTCCTCCAAGTTAGAGATATCCTTCCCGTTGCGTTCGTCGATTACTTATACGACGGCAAAATAATCCCGCGCATAATCACATTCTGGCAGAGGGTAAACACAATCAGCGTGGGAAGCGCAGCCACAGCGAGCGCGGCCATTACGATATACTGCGGGCTGCTGATCTGCAGCTCATAGAGCCACACCATAATGGTCCACATCTTTGGGTTTTGGCACACCACAAAGGCGAACATAAACGCTCCATACGCGCCCGTGAATGCCTGCAAGGCAATCACAGCGAATATCGGCTTGCTGAGCGGCAGTGTGATTTTCCAGAACATGCGCGAGTCGCTCGCCCCGTCGATGGTGCCCGCTTCGTATATCTCTTTTGGCAGGCTGTCGAAAAACCCCTTTAGCAAGAATATGCTGAATCCGCTCGCCATTCCGGGCAGCACCAGCGCCCAATAGGTGTTCAGAAAGCCGAGATCCTTCAGCATTAGGAAATTCGGAATCATTGCCACTTCCGCGGGAAATGCCATGGTGGCAAGGAGGAAGAGCAGCACCTTGTACGAATACGGCAATCCGTATCGCGAGAGTGCGTAGGCGCAGAGCGGATTCACCACCAGCGTGGTGGCGATAACCGCCAGGCAGAAGAGAACGG
>VFKD01000020.1 GCA_009885735.1 bacterium | reverse complement strand
TTCTGCGGACTGCAGGACCAGCATATGGCGGTTTTTGGCGGCATGAACCTGATGGACTTTCGCGGCAAGGAGCAGCTCCTGCTCACCTCCGAGGAACCGCTCGCCATGGTGGAGCAGCTTGCACATTATTCGCCGAGCACTCCGCTAATCGCCGCGCACAGCGGCATTCCTCACGACAGCGGCAAGGTCCATCGGACCCCCAGGCAGCGGTGGCTTGAGGGTGACCACGACGTGATCTCGCGGTACCAAGCGGTCTCCCAACTGGCAGCGCGCGCAAAACGAGCCCTGCTCGCCGCGGACTGGCCGACTCTGGGTATTCTGATGACCGAGAACCACAGGCACGTAGCCGCTCTTGGCGGATCCGGGCCAGAGAATGAACACCTCATCGACGTGGCGATGCAGGCAGGAGCGTGGGGAGCGAAGCTCGCGGGAGCCGGCGGAGGAGGAACTATACTCGCGCTTGCCGAGGACCCAGAGGCTGTAGGACGGGCCATGATGGCAGCAGGCGCTGAGCAGCTCATTCGACCGGCGCCGTCACCCGGCCTCACCGTAACGGAGGAATAGTAGAGTGATCATAACCAGCAGGGCGCCCGTCCGAATCGATTTTGCCGGCGCCTGGACGGACGTCAACATCTTCTCGCGAGGCGCCGGCGGGGCCGTTGTGAATGCGACGATTGACCGCTACGTCGAGGGTAGGCTCGAGATAATCGAGAACGATGGAGCTCGCGGCGGACAGCCGGAGGGCATCAAGGTCTCGTATCAATGCGATCTGCCGTCGGGCTCCGGGCTCGGCACCTCGTCGGCCCTGAACGTGTGCTGGCTGAGCTTGGTGCAGTCGCAGGTCGCGCCCGACCAGGGCGCCAAAGTGCGAATCGCGGACCTCGCCTACAAGCTCGAGGAGATTCTCGGCATCCTCGGCGGCAAGCAGGACCAGTATGCCTCGGCACTTGGCGGCTTCAACTACTTCACATTTGGCGAGGAGGTCGAGTCCGAGCGCATTCGCGTTTCAGAGGAGATGATTGAGAACCTCGAGAGGCGCCTTGTGCTCTGTTACACGGGCAAGTCGCGCCTATCGAGCAATATCCACGAGAACGTATGGGGAGCCTTTAGAAGGGGCGTTCCGGAGACCGTCAATGCGCTCTACTACCTTCGCAACTGCGCCATCCGCATGAAGAAGGTGCTGGAGGACGGGCTTATCGACGAGTTCGGGGAGCTGATAGGCCAGAGCTGGAAACACCAGAAGGCGCTCGACGCGAGCGTCACAAACGAGACGATCGAAACGCTCTTCGAGGTCGCACTGGAAGGCGGAGCGCTCCAGGGCAAGGCGTGCGGCGCGGGCGGGGGCGGGTGCCTACTGTTTTTCACCGCTCCGGGCAAGCACTCCGCCGTCTGTGATGCGCTCTCGACAGCCGGCGCCCGCGTCATTCCATTTCAATTTGAGTTCGAGGGTTTGCAGGTTAACCATGAGGGTTAGCGCCCTACTGCTGGTCGTGCTTGCTGCAATCAGCATTCCAGCCTCTGCAGAACTGCTCGCCGGCGCCGCTCGCGTGAGCATCACCCCGGATCCCAAGGTGGTGAAATACTACCTGGGCGGCTATATCTCGGCTGAGAGGCAGGCGAGCGCGTCGAACGGCGTCCACGACACCTGCTACGCCAGGGCTCTTGTTCTCGCCGACGGCGAGACCCGAGTAGCGATCGTCTCGGCGGACCTCTGCTTCATCCCCGGCGGATTTAAGGACATGGTGG
>VFKD01000667.1 GCA_009885735.1 bacterium | reverse complement strand
TGTCGGTCGTTCCTAGTCTCGCTCCCGGAGCCGAATCGGCCTGCGGCATCGCGGCGATGCTCGAGATTGCCAGGATATTCAAGGAGAAGCGGCCCGGGCGAACCGTGTTTTTCGTTGCCACTTCAGCCCACCATCTGGCCCTGCAAGGCGTTCGCGAGTTCATCCACCGCCACATTGATGATTGGACACGGCCAGGCCTTGCCGAGGTTTCAATGGCACGCGAATATGCGGGGCGAACCGGTTTGTGGCTCGGTATTCTGCTCTGCCTGCCAGGCGTGCCTTGGGTGCGTCGCATTGTTGCAGGACGGCGCCTTGCCGGCAACGAGAGCAATAGCCAAGGGCGACGAAAAGACACGGTCACGCTTGTACTAGCAATCTGCACGCTCAGTGCTTTGGCGTTAAACCTGGGCTTCTACACCGGAGATCGCTCCAAGCCACTGCGCAAGCCCGACGCCATCTACCTCTGGGCTGGCCTCGACCTTTCCAGCCAGACCAGGGGGATCGGCGTCTTCTATAAAGGCTGGTTCTACGACTATCGCGAGGACATTCAGACCCGATTTTCCGACATCGGCCGCGTGAGCCGCGAGAATGCCGAGCGAATCGGCAATGTGCTGGGCTTCGACCACAAGAAGGTCTTTGCGGACGGCATCAACCCGGTAGACGGCAAAACGTGGCGCAACTACATTCCGGGTAAGCCGGCATTTGACTCTGAAGTGGTGACCATGGCTCAGGCGAACGGAATCACGTTCGCCTCGATTGACGATTCCCGCGCGCTTGTCGACACTCCGTTCGACACGGCGGAAAAGGTCAATATCGCCAATCTAGCCTTCCAGACGAAACAGCTCGCGTGCCACCTTTTCCAGATTACGTCGGACTCGAATGAGCCGGGAGAGGTGAACGCAATCCGAATGCCCGTACGGGAGCCCTCGAAGTGGGCGCGGATGGCGCTCCAGGGCGGGTTTGCCACTGTCAAAGGGCGAGTCTCCCTGTTCAACCCTAAACAGAGCTTCATCGCCTACGCAGACCCGGCGCTGGCCGGATCGCTGGTGGTGGTACGCAACCGGACTAAGAGCTACATGGGCGTTCGCGGCAACATGATACAGGCCATCAAAGACGACCCAAAGAGCGCGGACCGCAATCTCTTCGAGTTCCACGGCGTTGCGCCCCTCACCGCCTTTACGGCCAACAAGCCCACCATGCTGGCTGCCTATCACCTGGACTACCGCGAGACGGTGACCGACCGCGCTTCGGGCCGAACCGTGGCGAACACGAGCAAGGGCGAGATCAACTACGCTCCAGACCTGGGGGTGACCGGCGCCAAGTGGATCCCCATCGACGTGATGGTGACCACCTCGACGAAGGAGGTTCCAATAGTCGTCTTCCGCTGCGTTCCCACAGCTATCTACGACCTGGTGGACCAGCAGGTGCTGAGGGCGCTCACCACCATCAGCATTCTTGATGGCGCGAGCAACGGCGAGCCGCGAATGTATGGATACACAATCGACCCGCAGGACCCGACGCTTGTGGGCTCCTACGTGGAGGATGTTGCCGTCATATTCTCGCAGCCGGGAGCCAGACTCAAGATCATGATGGGGGCAGGACCTGCAAACACTCGGTTTCTGCTCATCAACCCAGATTACGATCCTGCAAATCCATTCAACAAGCGAGCGGAACCCGAAGGGCGAGGCTACCTGGTGGCGGGCGATCCCAATGATGCGCAGGACGCCGAGATTCTGGGCAAGGTTACTCTGGACAAATTCGATCCAAAGGTTGAGATCGCTCGGGGAGGCGCAATCTACCATACCGCCCTGCATGTGGCTAAGGACCTTTGGTCGCTCGACGATTTCCGCATAAAGCGGCTCGCGAAGTATCGAATCGTCAATGTTGGGATCGACGATCTTCACAAGAGAGCCAAGGAGGCGCTGGATCGCGCGGAACATGCGAAGACCAAGCTGGATTGGGAGAAGTTCCACTACGAGAGTCGCGCCGCGTGGGGCTACGAGGCCCGGGCCTATCCAGACGTTCAGCGCACTGCGGTGGATGTTGTTCAGGGCGTGCTCTTCTACCTCGCGCTGCTTCTGCCGTTTGCCTTCTTCGCGGAGCGCCTGTTCTTTGGGTCATACGACCTTAAGCGTCAGCTCCTGTTCGCCGCGCTCATTTTTTTGGCTGTATTCGGCATCTTCACGCAGGTCCATCCGGCATTCGACATCACGGCAAGCCCGGTGATAGTCCTGCTGGCATTCGTGATGCTCGCGCTTAGCTGCATCGTCATCGGCCTCATCGGCGGCAAGTTTGAAGAGCAGCTCAAGCAGATGAACCAGCAAGTATCTGGAGTTCACAAAGCAGATATTGGTCGGTTCTCGGTGGCAATGGCGGCGTTCAGCCTCGGCGTGAGCAACATGCGCCGCCGCAAAGCGCGAACGATGCTCACATGTGCGACCCTTGTTTTGCTGACCTTCACCGTGCTCTCGTTCACCTCGGTTGTGCAAAGCATTCGGTTCAATCAGGTGCCCGCACCAGGCACGCCGAGATACAATGGCCTCATGATTCGTACGGCGCTCTGGGAGCAGCTTCAGGAGCCCGCCTATCGCCTGCTCTCGGACGAGTATGGCCGCACGAACGCTGTTGCGCCGCGTGCCTGGTTCTTTGGAACTCAGCTTGGAGAGCAGTCGTTCCTGACTCTAAAGCGTGCCGACAAGCAGTACGACGCAAAGGCGCTCGTTGGCCTCACGGTGGACGAGACGCGCGTAACGCGGCCACACGAGTCGCTTATTGCCGGGCGCTGGTTCCGTGCGGGAGATGTCTACACCGTTATCCTGCCCGACACCATCGCTGCAACATTGCAGATAGATACGGCGGATGTTGGAAAGGCAAGCGTCTCGTACGCGGGTGTGGACTACACCGTCGTCGGCATCGTCGATGCTCAGCGGTTCAAGCGCATCTCGGACCTCGACAACGAGATGATCACCCCGGTAGACTTCATGCTGATGCAGAAACAGGCGCGCCAGGGACGCGGAGGTGGGGACGCCGGTTTCAAGGAGTACACACACCTTGAGCCGGACTCGATCTTTATCGTGCCCTATCAGACCGCTACAAATCTCGGCGCCGAGCTGCGATCTATCGGCATCGATTTCGGCAATGCGAAACAGGTGGGCGCCTCGCTCGGACCACTGATGCACCGGCTTGGGCTGAATCTCTATGCCGGTAGAGTTCCAACGGATGGAACCAAACCGAGCATTGAGCGGTTCTCATCGATCGCGTCCACCTCCGGCCGAGGCATGGAACTCGTCATCTTCCCGATCATCATTGCCGCTCTCATCGTGCTGAACACTATGCTTGGATCCGTGTACGAGCGCGTCAAGGAGATTCACATCTTCTCGAGCATTGGACTCGCACCATCACACATCGGGATGCTGTTCATGGCCGAGGCGCTGGTGTATGCAATCCTGGGCTCCGTCGCGGGGTACTTGCTGGCACAGTTTGCCACTAAGATTCTGGTTTTCACAGGCGCGTTTGAGGGTCTGTACCTCAATTTCTCGAGCGTCTCCGCGGTTCTCACTACTCTCGTCGTGGTGGCGGTTGTTCTCCTTTCCACTATCTATCCGGCACGAAAAGCGGCTGAGGTGGCCACTCCCGCGCTGGACCGCACATGGCGAGTTCCAGAGCCTGACGGCGACACATGGACCAGTCCACTCCCCTTCTCGGTTACGGGAGAGCAGGCCGTGGGCCTCAACGGCTTCCTCGCCGAGTGGTTTGGCGCCTACGAGGAGTACAGCATTGGCGATATCGTGACGCAGAATGTGACCGTGGAGGCGTTTGATGCCGATGGGACAGTGGTTTCCGTAAACGGCGACCAATCGACCGTTTCGCGTTATCGAGTCTCCTGCATGTCGTGGCTCGCTCCCTTTGACCTCGGCGTGAGCCAGCGAGTGATGATTGAGACGCTCCCAGCTCAATTGGCCGACGTCTTCGAACTCCGCGTAGTGATACATCGAGAGAGCGGCGACGTGTCAAACTGGAAGAGGGTCAACAGGCGCTTCCTCAACACGCTGAGAAAGCAGTTCCTCATCTGGCGCACGCTCAAGCACGCCGACCGAGAGAAGTACCTTTCTGCGGGCGAGGCCGACAACGACCCGACCGTGCCGCCACCGAGCGCAGGTGGACTAACGCCCGTCGCAGAGAGCAGTTCATAGCAAGTCCGACATTGCTGAATGCGCCCTATTGGAGCTAGACCAGCGTGGCAGAACCCGAAGAAGACGAACTAGAGAAACTGCGCAGGCAGGTCGAGAAGTCCTCCGCTGAGGAGGGCGCGGGTGCGGGCGCGCCTGTCTATGCGGAGGGCTTCACCTCGAAGACCATCATCGGGGCTCTCTTCGTAGGATTCATCATGCTGCCAGGTGCGCTCTACCTTGGCCTCGTAGCTGGGGAAGGGCTCGGCGCTGCCGCGGAGTGGGTCACCATCGTCCTCTTCGCCGAGGTGATGCGCAGGAGCTTCCTGCCCATGAAGCGGCAAGAGATCTACATGCTCTACTACGTGGCCGCAATGCTCTCCAGCGTGCTGATTGCAGATAGAGGCATCGCCGGAGGTCCTTTCGGCCTCCTTATTTGGAATCAATACTTTCGTCAGGCCCCGCAGGCAGGCGTGGTTGCGGGAGAGATACCAAACTGGGTGGTGCCACCGGCCGGCTCCTACGCCCTCGTGCATCGAACGTTTCTGGACGCAGCATGGCTCCTACCCATTGGGCTGCTTGTTCTCAACGAGGTTCTAGGCCGCCTCAACTGGATGAGCATGGGCTATGTGCTCTTTCGCGTAACCTCGGACGTGGAGAAGCTGCCGTTCCCGATGGCGCCGGTGGCAGCGTCAGGGGCGACGGCCCTTGCCGAGGCTGCCACAAAGGAGGAGTCTTGGCGCTGGCGAGTGTTTTCCATCGGCACCGTCGCGGGCCTCGTATTTGGATTTTTCTACATCGCTATCCCAATCTTTACTGGAGTGGTATTCAACAAGGCGCTGCAGATCATACCGATTCCGTTCTTTGACCTCACCTCCAGCACCGAGAGCTTTCTGCCCGCCGCACTCACGGGAATCTCCGGTGATATCACCAAGGTTCTAATAGGGTTCGTGCTTCCCTACCCCATTGCCGCGGGAGCAGTCTTCGGTTCCGTGTTTAGCCGCGTCTTCCCGATGCCCAGCATCCTCCACCATTTTGGAGCGTTCGGAGACGCCACCAACAACGGCTGGACACCGGGGCTTGATGCGTTCTACACGAAGACGACTACCGATATCAAGTTCTGGATGAGCGTCGGAATAGGTCTGCAGATTGCCGTTGCCATCATCGGTATCGCGTACGTCATCAAGGCAGTGGTTCAGTTGCGAAGAGAGAGCCGTGGCAAGGGCCTATTCGCCAATGCGCCACCAGGGCGGGGCGACGTGAAGCTCTGGATTCCGCTCACCATCTGGTTTGTGATCACCTGCTTCTACATCGTGCTCACTCAGCACTTGATCGGCCTTCAAGGGCACCATTTCCCTTGGCTGCTGCTGATCTTCTTTGGGCTAGTGTGGACTCCCATCAACTCCTTCGTGAGCGCCCGAATGGTGGGAATGACGGGGAGCCCTGTGACGTTTCCGTTCTTTAAGGAGGTGTCAGTCACAAAGAGCGGGTACGAGTATGCGGACATCTGGTATGCCCCCATTCCGCTCCACGACTATGGCCCCCACGCGCAGAAGTTTCGCGAGCTCGAATTGACGGGGACCAAGTTCACCAGCGTGGTGCGCGCGGAACTCTTCGTGCTGCCCATTTTTCTGGTCTCGTCCTTCATCTTCTGGTCCTTCTTCTGGCGATCCAGCGAGATTCCCAGTTCGCAGCACCCCTATGCTCAGCGGTTCTGGCCGATCGACGCAATCTTTACAGCGACCTTCCAGACTATCAACAAGCAGGGCGGGCCAACATGGGCGCTGGAAGGTTTGAGTGGGACTCGCATCGCCGGAGGCACCGTCGCCGGACTCGCGCTGTTTGGCATCACGTCCTTGCTCAAGCTGCCGTCGCTGTTCTTCTATGGCATGGTTGGGGGCATCACTGCGCCGAGGCGAGGCTGGCCGCCGGACCTCATTTCGGTGTTCATCGGCGCTTGGCTGGGCAAGCGCTACTTTGCCAAACGCTACGGCGCCGAGCAGTGGAGCATGTACGCGCCCGTCCTGCTTGCTGGATTCGCCTGCGGAACTGGGTTGATCTCAATGGCGGCAATCGCGCTCGCGCTCATTGCCAAGTCGGTCAACTTCCTGCCATTCTAAACGCAAATGAAAACTAAGCCACTAACTCCTGCGTCCTCGCCAGTTCGCTCCGCGGCGATCACAATGCTGCTCATCACCACTGCATTCATCTGGCTGCCTCTCGTCGGCCCGTTTCTTGGCGGCTACTTTGGCGCTCGCCGAGCGAAGGACATGGTTGCGGCCCTTCTTGCCGCCATTGTGCCATCCGCACTGTTCGGCGGCGCCATTGCGGCGGTCGCGAGCAGCACCCTGCGCGTTGGCGGAGGCGACATCTCTCCGTACCCACTGATGGTGCTGGCTCCCATCACGGTGGTCTCTCTCCTCAGTGGCGCACTCGCAGGCAGCCAGACGCGAGGCGCAACGATGGCGGCGGTCATCCTGATGGCGCTTGGCCTGGGCTGGTTCGTCCCAAGGACAGGCGAACTCGTGAGCCTTGTCCGACTGGCGCGCTCCGCAACCTCAACAGCCTATGAGCCTTCCAAGAACAAGACCTGTCCGGAGAACCTGAAGCAGCTCTACAGCGCCGCACTACTCTACTCCGATGGGTGGGACGGCAAGCTTCCGCCTGCCACTAATTGGATGGATGCTATTCGAGACAATGTGCCGCAGGCGGACTGGCTCCGATGCCCAGACATTCCACGAGGGCACGGCTATGCGATGAACGACGATCTCGGCGGCAAGCGCGTATCTGAGATAAAGGACCCCGGCAAGACGCCCCTCTTCTACGAAAGTGCAAGCGTCGAAGCAAGCGCCCACGATGCGGCGTCTTCGATGCCGAGGCCGGGACGGCACCAGGGCCGCAACAACATCGTCTATGCGGACGGCTCTGTTGCAGCGGTCGAGCCGGACGCGAAGTAGAACGATGAAAAGATCAGTGAGCGCGCGTGAGCGCAGCGACGATGCTCCGAACACCCTGGTTGGGTGGCAAGGACTACGGTTTGTACTTCCACCAGAGTGGAACGTCACTGCTGTGCCGATGTCCGCTGGCTCAGGCTACCTGAAGATCGATTCGCCCGGCACGATGTTTGCTCAGATTCGGTGGCTGGACCCAGGCGCTGGAAGGCCCAACACCCTTCTGGGCATGCTGATGCCTTGGATTCGTTCTGCCCTGCGCCGACCGGAAGCGCCGCGAAAGAACATGGACCTACAAGCTCAGCTCGAGCGATTCCTGAAACCGAAAGGCCGAGCAGGCAAGCGGCTGGAGCACAAGGTTCGACCCGAGGAGACGGACGCGGACCGGCGGTCTGTTCGGTTCTCATGGTCGGGCAAGGGTCAGGCGCAAGGCAAGATATGGGAATGTAGATCGTGTGGGCGGGTGGTGATGGCCCAGGTGGTGGGAGAGTCACGCGACCCAGTAGCGGACACTGCTGCACTGATGTTTGCGAACTTCTGCGACCACGGAGTGGATGGATGGAACACCTGGGCGCTCTACGACCTCGTGGCTGCCGCGCCGGAAGAATATCGGCTCGTAAGCCAGAAGCTGATGTCGGGCTACTTGAAGCTGTCGTTTCGCGGCGCATCCGGCGAGCACCTTGTCATCGAGCGCTGGGGCCTTGCAAATGTGACGAGGAAGAAATTCACGCTAAGTGAGTGGTTCGCAACACAATGCACCCTAGCCCCCGCTAGGTGCGCCGTTGAAGAGGGCAGCGTCATGGGACATGCAGCAGTCTTGGCGGCAGGCAAGCAGACGGGTCCACTCGCCATGCTGAAAGGGCTGCGCGACGCGATCGGCTCATGGCGGCCAGCCAACCGGTATGACGCGGCTGTGTGGGAATGCGAGGAGAGCAACAAGACGTATGCTGTGCAGATTACGCGGAGCAGCAAGTCCGAGTCGCTGCTGCAGCAAGTGCTGGCTAGGTGCGAATGTCACTAAACCTCGGCCAGCTTGGGCAGCGCACATGAGAGTTCCTGTAGGCATGCGGATAAAGCACGCGGCCGGCAGGTATCTGCCGTTCCTAAAGATTGCTCCGCCTGCAGATCGCGACGCCGTGAGGAGACTGCGCCCTTTGCGCAACCCCGCAATTGATTACGCTCTCAACGATGCAGGCGAGGCGATTCTGAGCGTCCCTCGCCGCAAGGACAGGTTTGGAAAGATAATGGGAGTGCTGGTGCGGGCGCCGGAGGTTCGAACAGTTCAGCTCGACGAAGTGGGTACCTTCGTCTGGCAGCTTTGCGATGGCACCAGAACCGTTGAGGCGATAGTTAAGCGTACGTCCGAAGAGTACAAAATGAGCCGCCGAGAGGTTGAGATTTCAGTCACCACGTACCTGCAGATGCTCACCGAGAGACGATTTGTGGGGTTCGTGCAGAAGGCAGGCAAGTCGACATGAACAGCAAGTCCAGCGCGCCGCCCAGCCGAAGTGAGATCAAGCGCCAGATCCAACTGCCATTTCGCAAGGCGGTCGAGATCAGCATCAAGAGCATCCGCATACGGATGGGTCGCTCCATCATCACCGCTGGAGGGATATTGCTTGGCATAGCCTTCTTCTCGTCCGTGCGGATGTCTGCCATGTTCGCTGATATTCAGAACGAAATCACCAAGGACCGGAAGGCCCGCATACAAGCAGGTACGCTCAAGCCCACGGAGAAAGACACAAAGCTGATCGCAGCCTCCGCGGTCGATGCGGTTGAAGAACGAGGCGCGGCAAACCGCCTTAAGTGGCTCTCCATCATGGGGCTCATTGTCTGTACCGTGGGTATTGCCAATGCGATGCTAATGTCCGTCACCGAGCGCTACAAGGAGATTGGCACGATGAAGTGCCTTGGCGCGCTCGACTCTCTCATCGTGAAGCTGTTCTTCATAGAGTCTTGCCTTCTCGGGCTGATTGCGTCCGCACTCGGTTTTGTACTGGGCTGGCTCGCCGTGTCCGTGGTGAATCTTGTGGTCCTGGGCCTCGAGGCGTTTGGCTTGCCGTTCTGGCTTGGGTCGGTGCAGCTTGGCCTCTTCGCAGTTGCAATGGGTACGGCCTTGACCTTTGTTGCGACCATAGCACCCGCGATACGTGCCGCGCAGATGCCGCCGGCTGCCGCGCTTCGCGTCGAGATATAGGACGCACAGAAGGAGATATCGATGGCGTCGCAAGAGTATGTGGTACGAACCCGCGGCCTGATGAAGCAGTACACGATGGGCAATCAGACCGTTAGCGCGCTCAACGGAGTGGACCTCGACATCTATCGCGGCGAGTACGTGTCGATCATGGGCCCCTCGGGCTCTGGAAAATCCACGCTCTTCAACGCCATCGGCGGCTTAGACAAACCCACGTCGGGCTCCGTCTTCATCAACGATGTGGACATGGCCCAGCTCGACGCACAGGAGCTTGCCTACCTGCGGTGCCACACCATTGGCTACATCTTTCAGACGTTTAACCTCATCCCAGTGATGACCGCTCTCGAGAACGTGACACTGCCCACCGTCTTTGCCGGAATGTCGACCGATGACGGCATCGAGCGCGGGATGGAACTTCTGAACCTCGTCGGCCTTGGCGACCGCTACCACCACAAGCCGTCGGAACTCTCCGGAGGGCAGCAGCAGAGGGTGGCAATTGCTCGATCGTTGGCAAATCATCCGTCGATCGTACTCGCTGATGAGCCCACCGGCAACCTGGACCTGAAGACAGGAACCGAGATCATCGAGCTTCTCAAGCACTTGAACCGTGATCAAGGTGTTACAATCATCTCGGCTACACATGACCTGAAGATGGTGGATGTCTCCGACCGCATCGTGTGGATCCGCGACGGAGTGATTGCAAAGATAGAGGCACGCGAAGACATAGAACTCAAGATTGGCGAGATGGAGGGCGAACTCGCACATTGAGTGATACGGGTACCGGGGTGACCCTCTCGTCTGCAAGGGTGACGCCATCGCAACTGGCGGACCATGCGGAATGTATTTTTAGTGAGAGGATGTTAGGTAATGCCTGCAGACCGGATGAGTTCAGAGGAGATCGCAAAGCGTGCGCTCGAACTCTACGAGCAGAATATTCGAGCCCTCGTGGAGCCGGATCACAAAGGTGAATTTCTTGTCATCGACATCGACACGGGCGCGTACGAGATGGACACAGACGCGGTCGTCGCTTCAAGCCGCGCGAGAGAGAGGAGTCCTCTTGGAACACGCTTCCTGATACGTGTTGGCTATCCAACTGCGTTTCGCCTAGGTGGCAGATTTGCGCCAGGACGGCGACTGTGACCGGGTTTGTCAATACCGATCGCGAAGCAGTCATCCCGCTAATGGTGCGAGGGCCGCATGGGGCGACGCGTATCATTGATACCGTGTTGGATACAGGATTCACGGGCCAGCTAACGATTCCTAGTATCCTCATTCGAGATCTCCGGTTGCCGTTTGACAGCCAATCGCCTGCTACTCTTGCCGACGGGTCAGAGGTTGTGGTGGACATATACGTCGCCTATGTGGATTGGGATGGTATGGAAGTGAAGGTGCTTGCTGTTGCAGCAGAAGGAGGCGCGTTACTTGGAATGTCATTGCTCTACGGCTCGAACGGATCCCTCGACGTCATTGACGGTGGCGTTGTGAGAACTGCGCGACTATAGTAAGCGCTCTTGAGGCGCACCAGATTAACCGAATTGGCGGGTACAATGGTGGAGATAGACCAGACCACCACACGCCAATACGCCCGAAACATCGGGAGAGCCTTCGCCAAGGGCGCGCGGTATCGCAGCGGCCACCCGGCGAGGGCTTATTGTTTGTTTGAAGAGTGCGCGCGCGGCCAATAAGGACCTGCGCCGACCACAAGGAGATGCCCTATGCCGCCAGGAGAGGTTACCGTTACCTGCAGCTCATGCGAGTACCAGCTTCGACTTCCCACCGCCGCCGTACGCCGAGACAATTTTTTCTGCCCGCAGTGCGGCAAGAACATTCCGCTAGCCGGTGTGAACACCCAGACGGGCGATGGTTCCACAATTCCTGCGCGCAACAAGCCGCGCCGCAACCCGCGATACGCCAAGCGGCGCTAGAGACTACTCAAGTTTGGGTGGTGGCCGCGTTAGCTGCGGCCACCGGACCGAACCTCGCCTTCCCCAGCCGATGCCTTATCCTGGCGGCACTTCATCCAGATCTCCACATGGTGAAGTCCCCACAGAGTCAACAGCACTATCGCAGTTGCCATCGTGCCCAGTTCGCCCAGCTTCGGCGCCGCGCCCACGGCCATTCCTATGCCTGCACAAGCCCAGATGCTGGCCGCCGTCGTGAGTCCTTTGATGCTTCCACCGTCCCGCAGGATTGACCCTGCGCCCAGGAAGCCGATCCCGGTAACAATCTGCGCGGCAATTCGAGTGGCATCGCCGCCAGGAGAATAGGTTCTCGCCATCTGAACGCCCACGAGAGTGAACAGCGCCGAGCCCATGGTTACGAGGATGTGGGTACGCAGGCCGGCTGGGTGGCCGTGAAGCTGTCGCTCCAGACCAATCAGGCCGCCCAGCAGCACCGCGAAGGCTAGTGCGGCAGCCATCCAAGCGGTAGAGTTTGGGTCCACGACGATTCCGAAGAAGATGTTCATCAGCTCCGATTCCATATGTCCTGAGCGCTCGTCAGCCTCATCAGAAGATGTTTCTCGGCGCGAGTTCCGTTCGCCCTGAGAGGACTCTAGTCCCGTGCGAGGTTATCCGCCCGTCAGAAGTCCGTTCGCCCTGAGCGCTCGTCAGCCTTATCGACGAGCGGTCGAAGGGTGCGGCCACAATGCGCATTCTTCGACTGCGGTTCGGAACGGGCCTTCGACTGCTTGACGGTACGGCTGTCAAGCGCTCAGGATGCACGGGTTGGTAGGCTCAGGACGAGCGGAAGTCTGCCTGATCTCGCATATCGGCGGCTCAGCTTAGCCGGCCTTTCTCCTCAGCGACCAAGCTCGCTATGTCAGCGGTAGCCGAAGAAATCGGAACGGCACTTGGATTGGCCTTGTCTCTGCGCAGCACCACCTCGAGCATGCCCTCGGCCACGCCACGTCCTGCTACCACCCTCACCGGATAACCGAGCAGGTCAGCATCCTTGAACTTCACGCCCGATCTCTCGTCGCGGTCATCGTAAAGTACGTCCACACCCTTGTTGGTCAACTCCTGATAGAGCTGCTCAGCGGCGCCTCGCTGCGCGTCATCCTTCGGATTAACTACAATTAGAACGACCTCGTACGGGGCAATTGAGACGGGCCAAATAATTCCGTCGTCATCGTGGTGCGCCTCGACGGCCGCAGCCACGGTTCGGCTGATGCCAAGTCCGTAACAACCCATAACAATGTCGCGCTGCTCGCCGGTGTCCATTTGCACCGATGCGCCCATCACCTTGCTGTAGCGGGTGCCCAGGTTGAAGATGTGCCCAACCTCTATGCCGTGCGCCGTGGAATACCTCCCAGAGCAACCCGACTTGCCGCACGGGTCACCTGCCAGCGCGGTTCTGATGTCCGCAACGTCGGTAGGCATGAAGTCTAGTCCCACGGTAACGCCGGTGCGATGTGCGTCATTCTCGTTGGCGCCAACCACCATATCGGCCGCATCCGCGAGCTCGGCGTCGAGAACGATTCGGATGCCGGAGAGGCCGACCGGTCCGGCAAAGCCTACTAGCGCGTTCGTCACTCGCTGAACCGTGGCAGCATCTGCTAGCTCAGCGGGAGAGCCAAGAACTCGGCCTAGCTTCGGCAGGTTCAGTTCGCGGTCTCCACGAACCAGAGCAGCCACTACCTGGTCGCCGGATTGAACGATAATGGTCTTGATCAGCTTATCAGCAGGGACGCCGAGGAAGTCGCACACCTCGGCAACGGTGTGAGCCCCCGGAGTCGAAACAACCGTTGATGCTGCATCTCCGGTTCCGACCGCGACTGTGGTCAGCAGCCCGCCAATCTCGGCACGCTCGGCGTTCGCCGCATAGCCGCAGGTGTCGCACACGAGGACCGTGTCCTCGCCGCTCTCGGCCAATATCATGAACTCGTTGCTCTGCGACCCGCCGATTGCGCCGGAGTCAGCGTCCACTACCAGGTAGTCGAGACCCGCTCGCTTGAAGATCGCCTCATACGCGCTTCGATGGGCCTCAAAACTCTTTGTGACGCCTGCCTCGTCCAGATCGAAACTATACGAATCCTTCATGGTGAACTCGCGACCTCGAATGAGGCCGCCGCGCGGGCGCGGCTCATCTCGAAACTTCGTCTGGATCTGATAGAGCGACATCGGGAGCTGCTTCCAGCTCTGGACGCAGTTGCGCACAATGTCGGTCACCACCTCCTCGTGCGTGAAGCCAAGGATGAAGTCGCGCTCGTTGCGGTCCTTCTGGTGGAAGAGAATATCCACCCCTATTCGACCACTCTCCTCCAGCAGTTCGCGCGGGACTAGCACCGGCATGAACATCTCCTGCGCGCCGATGGCGTTCATCTCCTCGCGAACAATCTGCGCGAGCTTCTGGTGGATGCGCCATCCTAGAGGTAGATACGAGTAGACGCCTGCCGCGACCTTGCGCACGAGGCCCGCTCGAAAGAGCAAGCGGTGCGAGATGATCTCAGCGTCGGCTGGGACTTCGCGCAGCGTTGGGGAGAAGAGTTGCGAGGCTCTCAAGAGTGCGACCTCCGGGCAGGGCTGGGATGTGCGGCATTATAGCCCGGGGGTGAGAGGTGGGTCAATTCTGGGCGAAGCCAGTGGTGACTGCGGTGCGGGGAAGACGGAAGAATTGCACCGTCAATCAGTCCGTGCGTCGCAGATTCGACATCTGCTGTCGCTCCCGTTGTCAAAGAGGCCGCGAAACGTGCTCGATTCGGAGCCACTTATCACGTACACTCCCGTCAGGACTCGAACCCGATTGACAGCACCGTTACTTGGTTAATCGTTCAGCCGCTCTATAAGTCGCCTGTGCGGGAGACCTCTATGGCTGCACAATCACACTCACGATTCGCTCGTTATCAATGGTGCGGGACTTCCAAGGCAGGCGGCCGAGTGAGCTTTTAGGTGATTAGTGGGATGCGAAGGTCGGTACCAGGGCGTATTCGACAGCCGCTTCAACACTCATGATGCGTCCTTCCTTCCATGCTGCATCGAAGGCGGGATCGTCTTGCGTAACGGCGCGTGCGGCCGCCACTCTGGCATCATGGCGCCTGGTCGGGCCAATCCAAAGGCTCCCCCCGAACTCCTCGCGCAGCCTCTCCGCCGCACCCCACAATCGCGCCGCAGGCAAGACTTCCGCCCCGGCCATCGCGAGTTCTGCAAACGATTCAAGCAGCCTTGCGATAGTTTCCTGGACGCGCAAGCGGGTTGCAATGGAGAGACTCTCTTCGTAGAGAATTCGGGCGTGACTGAGGTCTCCTACTTCATGGGCGACGTTTCCCAGGTTCAAAAGCGATTCAGCGATGCCCGACAGGTCCGCAACCTCGCGCCGGATAGATAGGCTCTCATCTAGCAATGTTTGAGCAGTGGCGAAGTCGCCCTCCTCCAGGGCGACTTTGCCAAGCTCAAGCAGGACGATAGACGTCCCTCTCTGAACGCCGATTCGACGTCGGACGGAAAGGCTCTCCTCGAGCAATGCGCGAGCAGCGGAGTAATCTCCCTGCGCCGATGCCACCACCCCCAGGTTATTCAGCGTCTGAGAGGTTGTCCAGGGATCTCCGATCTCGCGCCGGATTGCAAGACTCTGTTCATGGAAGGACCGGGACGCATCGAAGTCGCCCTGGTCACAGGTCATGATTCCCAGGCCATTGAGTGCCTGGGAGACCGCCCTAAGGTCGTCCCGTTCCCGCGAGATCGAAAGACTCTCCTCGAAGAGAGTGCGTGCGGTAGCATATTCGCACTGTGCGTAGGCCAGCCTCCCAGCGCAATGGAGGGTCGCTGCTTGCGCGGCGGTTTTCGCACCCCCATTCGCCCGTTCGAGGGCGATCCGGCACCAGTTCCGCCCTTCCACGAAGTATCCGCGTCCAAGCCAGAAATAGAGCATCGCCCCGCACATCCGCAGGGCGCTTTCCGCCTGTCTGCCTTCGTCGGTCGCCCAGGCCAGAGCCGAACGCAGGTTGTCGTGCTCTGTCTCCAGCCGGCTCTGCCAGACTCGCTCCTCCCGGCCGACCAGATGCGGCTCCGCCTCCTCGGCCAATGCGAGAAAGCTCGCCAGATGACAGTCCCGCCAAGCGTGTAATTCACCGCCTTCGGTGAGCCGATCTAGGGCATACTGCCTCACTGTCTCCAGCAGGCGATAGCGGGTCGCACCGTTGTGCTCATCCGTGGCCACCAGGCTCTTGTCGGACAGTGATGCGAGCGTGTGACCAATATCCTGATCCTCCAACGGGTCGCCCATGCATACCAGCCCTGCCCGTTCCAAATCGCAACCGCCCGCGAACACCGACATCCGGCACAAGAGCGCTTGCTCCGAACTACTCAGCAGGTCATAGCTCCAGTCTGTCGCGGCGCGAAGAGTCTGGTGGCGCGGCATTGCGCCGCGATTACCAGTGGTCAGCAAGCGGAACCGATCGGAGAGTCGAGCCTCTATCTCTCCCGCCGACATCGATCGGAGCCTCGCCGCCGCCATCTCGATTGCCAATGGGATTCCGTCCAGCTTGCGGCATATCTCAACTACGGCGCGTGCATTGCGGCCATCGAGCTGGAAATGGCTGTTGACGCGAGCTGCCCTGTCCACAAGGAGGCGAACAGCATCATATTTCATCAGGGCGTGCGGGTCCATCTCGATGTCAATAAATTCCGCGTGTGGAACTTGCAGTGAGGGGACTCGGAATATCTGCTCGCCCGGAACCTCCAGTGCATGACGGCTCGTCGCGATGATTGAAAGGAATGGACATGCGGAGAGTAACAGGTGGGCGATGGAGGCGGGCGCATCCTCAAGGTGTTCGCAGTTGTCCAGAACGAGTAGCAACGAGTGCGGCTTCAATTCCTCGATCAGAGTGTCGATCAGCGGGCGCAGCTGTTCTTCGGCAACGCCTAGAGCACTCGCTGTTGCGTGAAGCGCCAGGGCCGGATCCGACAGCGGCGCTAGGTCTACAAACCGGACCCCCTGGTCAAACCGGGGCAGGGCGCGTTCCGCAACGGCTATCGCCATTCGTGTCTTACCCACTCCTCCAGCTCCCACTAGGGTCATCAGGCGCCGCCGTTTCATCCAATCGAGAATCGCCGTGATCTCAACCTCTCGCCCGATGAGATCGGAGAGTGGAACCGGCAAGTTGCGGCGCGCCTCATCCGAATTGGAATGCGTTGCAGGCAGGAAAGCTACCGGCCTCTCCAGTTGCATAACCTGACCGTAGAGCGCCTCCGTTTCCGGTGATGGATTAATATTCAGATCCTGGCGAAGCCGCAAGCGCAGCTCGCCATAGACCTGTTTTATTGCGGCCCGATCTCCGCGATCATAGAGCGCCCGCATCATGGTGCAATAGGCGCTTTCGCGATAAGGATCGGACGAGACAAGCAGCCGCAGCCAGCGAACGGTGGCAGCCGAATCGCGCTGTTCATGACAAAGGGCGGCCAGCGACTCCAGCGCCGCGAGATAGGCCTGCTCGCGGTGGTTGCGTTCAACGGCCGCCCACTCCTCTAGGCAGTCCGGCAGCAACGGTCCGAGATAGAGCGCTACAGCCTCCCGAAGCGCTGCCTCGGAGTCACTGGAACCCACAGCCCGAGACAGTGCGCCATCAAAAGAAACGACGTCTACAAATGCGCCGGTGAGGTCCAAGCGCACTGCACGTGGTGTCGGTGAGAGCAGACGATACGCAGCCTCGCCCAGCGCTTTTCGGAGATTGGACAGACTCTTGCGCAGGTAGAAGAGGGCCTGCTCCATGTCGTTGTCCGGCCAGAGAGAGGCGGCAAGCCAATCTCGGGACGTATCGCGACCCTGTCGCAGCACGAGCAGCGCCAATAGCCACTGCTCTCTGCGCGAGCGCAGTGGCGGCAGGGGCCGCCCATCGACTCTCGCTTCGAATCCGCCGAAGAGTTGAATCTCAAGTGGCGGTACTCCTGGCTTATCTTGCTTCATCGATGCCGATGCCAATCTGGTGGACGTGGAACAGTGTGTTTCATTCATTTCGGCAGAACGGCGCAACATTCCTGAGAGTCGGGTACGGTTCCGGGTACGCTCCCTTGCGATACTTACCCTGTCAGTACGAAATCCACTCTGACATAGGAGAGTATGCAATGCCAATTCAACTGGGAGATACCGCTCCCGACTTCACCCAGGAATCCACCGCCGGGTGCATCCGTTTCCACGACTGGACGGGTGATAGCTGGGTGGTCCTGTTCTCGCACCCGAAGGACTTCACGCCAGTCTGCACGACGGAGCTGGGCGCCCTTGCCAGGCTAAAGCCCGAGTTCGCAAAGCGTAACGTCAAGGTCATCGGCCTCAGCGTGGACGGGCTGTCCGATCATGTATCTTGGTCTCGCGATATCGAGGAGACGCAAGGAACCGCCCTCAACTTCCCACTGCTCGCCGACGCGGACCGGAAAGTCTCCACGCTCTACGGCATGATTCATCCCAACGCGGATAACACGATGACCGTGCGCTCCGTCTTCGTCATCGGACCGGACAAGAAGGTCAAGCTGATGCTCACCTACCCGGCCAGCACAGGGCGCAACTTCGCGGAGCTGCTTCGAGTGATCGACTCCCTGCAGTTGACCGCAAACTTCAAGGTCGCCACACCAGTGGACTGGAATCATGGCGAGGACGTAATCATCCTCCCCACGGTAACGAACGAAGAGGCCCAACGACTGTTCCACGGCGGCTTCACGCAGATCACGCCATACCTGCGCACGACGCCTCAGCCCAACCTGTGACTATTCTGACTCCGGAAAGGACAACACTATGAAGCTGCGAGTGGTGGTACTAGGCGCTGGATTTGGCGGCCTAGAGCTCAGTACGATTCTCTCCGAGGAGCTCGGAGAGAATCTGGAGATTACGCTGATCGACAAAAGTGATTCTTTCGCGTTCGGTTTCTCGAAGCTCGACATCATGTTCGGGCGCACCAAGCCGGAATCCGTCCGCCACTACTACAGCAATCTCGTGAAGCCCGGCGTGACATTCCGCCAAGAGACGATTAGAGGAATCGAACCCGAATCGCGTCAGGTCACAACAGATCGCGGCACATACGTCGCAGACGCAATGGTGGTTGCGCTCGGCGCCGACTACGACATCGGCGCCACGGCGGGGCTGGCTGAGGGTGGCGATGAGTTCTATACCTTTGCCGGCGCCGAGGCGCTTAGTCGAAAACTCCCACTGTTTTCCAAAGGACACGCCATCGTTGGTGTTGCAGCATGGCCGTACAAGTGCCCACCCGCGCCTAGCGAAGCGGCGCTCATGCTGCACGATTACCTCACGACGCATGGCGTGCGCGGCGACTGCGAGATAAGCGTAGTCATACCAATGAGCGCTCCCATTCCTCCCTCGCCCGACGCATCGCGGGCGCTCCTGGCCGCTTTTGCAGAGAGAGGAATAGCGTTCATCCCAAATCGATCCGTACGTGCGCTCGATCCTGAGCGACGCATAGCCGTTCTAGACGATAACACCGAAATGCCGTACGACCTCTTCCTCGGTGTACCGAAGCATCGGGCGCCGGACGTAGTTGAAGCGAGCGGCATGACTGAGAATGGCTGGATTCCCGTCAATCCGGCAACTTTGGAGACGCGATTTCCCGGTGTGTTTGCCATAGGAGACGTTGCAAGCATTGGCATTCCCAAAGCGGGCGTCTTCGCCGAGAGCGCGGCACGTGTTGTCGCTCAATCGTTGATCGCAGCGTTTCGGCGAAGCGACCCTCCTTCGCCATTCGCGGGGACAGGGGCCTGTTACATCGAATTCGGTGGAGGACAGGTCGGTCGTGTGGAAGTGGACTTCTTATCGGCTGATTCGGTCACTGCAGCCTACACGGACGCATCTGCCGCGCTTGTCGCCGAAAAGCAACACTTTGGATCCAGCCGCCGAGCGCGCTGGTTTGGGCTGTAGGGACGTTCTAAGCGATATTCTCGCCGGACTGTCCCCGATTCGAAAGTTATCTCGGAGCCTGGACGAACAGCCCAGGCCCGACATCCACGAGAGGAACCCATGAACATACAGGAGTTTCAGGCACGAAAGATCGTACGCGTGGCGCGTACGCTGGCCCACTTTGTCGCCACCACACCAGCAGATCGTCTTGACTGGTGTCCGGCGACATGCGACTACTCATCTACCCGTTCGGCACTGGACCAGGTGCGCGAGTGCGTCGCGCTCAATCGCAATTTCGCAACGCTCCTCCGGCATGATGATTGCGAGTCGACGGAGAGCCCGGCGATCGTCGATTCGACGTCGGCCCAGAAAGAGCTGATTGCAAGCGCCCACGAGCTGGCGGATGTCGTTCGGGGCTTGCCGGATGAGGCGCTAATCTCCCATTTCACGACCCCGCACGCATCTATGACCGGGGAGGTCCTCATTGACTTGCCGTGTCGCAACATGGCCTACCATGGCGGCCAGATCAACTTCATTCAACTGCTTCTGGGCGACCGTGAGTTTCACATGCACTCTCGGGCTCTACGATAGTTGGATGCGAGCCGTTGCATCCCGGGCGCTCGATTTGGGCACCACACTGCATATTTCGCCGTGGATCACGATCACGGCGAAAGGCAGAATCCCGGCAATCTGAGGAGAACGAAGCAGCACTCCACCGGAGCGGGCTGCAAATGGAAGCCGGACCTGGGACGATATTGTGTAACCAACTGTCAGACCCGCTCCTTTGGCCGGCCGGATGCTGTGACAGGGTGGCTTTCGCGTCACGCTTAGCGACCGAAAACCCACCCCGTTCACTCCTGTTGTCCCGCTTCCTCATCGTATCGTCTTTCTTGGCGTCCTGAGTTTAAAGTGATGAGTCCCTCCAGGACACTACGAAACCAATCTCCTATGAGATGCGTAGAGTGCGGCATGAACAACGCTCAGACCGACGAACCGACTCCTCAGAAGCCGCTCCGACTGTGGCCCGGCGTAGCCCTCGCAGTGCTGCAATGTCTGATCTGGTTTGCTGTGCCCAACGTCATGCCCGATAACGCGATGTTTGGGATGCTTGGCGCATTCCTGTGCGGGTTGGCCATCGTCGTCTGGTGGGCGTTCTTCAGTCGGGCGCCTCGGTCGGAGCGCTGGGGCGCTGTCGTTCTGATGATCGTCGCAGTGTTGGGGTCGTCGCGCCTCCTCCACGAGTCGGTGGCGAATGCGGGAATGGGGATGATGTTCATCTTCTACGCCATCCCGGCGCTGTGCCTCGCCCTCGTCGCTTGGGCGGTGGTCAGCCGGCGCCTCTCCAGCGGGCCTCGGCGCGCGTCGATGGTCGCCGCCTTCGTGCTTACGTGCGGGGTGTTCACGCTCGTGCGCACCAGCGGCATTACCGGCAACGGCAATTCGGACCTCTATTGGCGGTGGACGCGAACTCCCGAGGAACGGCTCCTGGCCCAGGCCGGCGACAAGCCGGTGACGCTCGCGCCGCCGCCGGCAGCAAAGGATCGTGTCGAATCACTAGCAGTGCAAGCCGGCAAGGTGCCCGCGGAGCCGTCGTCGTCTCCACCAGTAGTGAAAGCTCGCGAGAAGCGGCGCAAGTCCAAAGCCATTGATGAGCCAGTGACCCTTCCCCCTGCTCCGCCTGTGGCGCCGGCCAAAGTCGAATGGCCAGGCTTTCGCGGACCCGCTCGCGACGGCATCATCCCAGGCATGCGGATCGCGACCGACTGGGTGAAATCGCCTCCGGTCGAGCTGTGGCGCCGACCGGTCGGGCCGGGCTGGTCGTCCTTCGCGATCAGCGGAGATCTTCTCTACACCCAGGAGCAGCGCGGTGAGGAAGAGGTCGTCTCCTGCTACAAACTGACC
>VFKD01000276.1 GCA_009885735.1 bacterium | reverse complement strand
TGTTTGTAAGTGCAGAGTGGCAGTCTGTGCATGGCCGCTGCCAGGTGGTGGGGCAGCGCCTTGTTTGTGAGTGCAGAGCGGCAGTCTGTGCATGGCCGTTGCCAGGTGGCGGGGCAGCGCCTTGTTGCAGCGCCTCGTATGCATTGTGTATGTGGCAGTCTGCATATACGTCTGTGTGTGTTGCAGGTGTGAGGCAGTGTGTGTCGGGATGTGTAAAGCGGCGTGTTGGAGAGAGTACGTATGTATGTTTCGAAGTTGTATCAGTGTAGGGGCGATCTGGCAGGCATGCACTGGTGTGGATTTACGCATGCAACAATTCTGCATGCATCTATGTGTGTGAGTGTTTGCGTGCAACAGCCATTTGCCGGGCGGCGGTGCTATGTGTGGGCACGGTTGGGTGCATGTGGCTGCTAGGCGGTGTTGTTCGTGTGGCTGCTAGGCAGTCTGTGCATGGCCGCTGCCCGGTGGTGGGGCAGCTCCTTGCTTGAGAATGCAGAGCGGCAGTGTGTGCATGGCTGCTGCCCGGTGGTGGGGCAGCGCCTTGTTTGTGAATGCAGAGTGGCAGTCTGTGCATGGCGCCACAACATATGCAGTCTGCACAAGACATGAAGGGTGGCAACGCTCAGCTGTCCATTGTCACACACGTGCGGTGTGCACTGTGCATTTACAGTGGCAGTGCTCAGCTGCCGACTATCATAAACGTGCAGCCTGCATTGTGCACGTGTAGAGTGGCAGCGCTCAGCTTCCCATAGTCACGCATGCAGTATGCACTGTGCATTTACAGTGGCATCGTTGAGCTGTCCAGTGTCACACACATGCAGTCTGCCATGTGCGCAACCAGTGGCAGCGCTCAGTGATCCACCGTCAAACATGCAGTCTGCACTGTGCATGTATGGAGAAAGGAATTCCACGTAGGCAATGATGGTGTTCATAACCACCTTTTATAACTTTAGTAAGCGTGGATGCTGGTTGTGGTGGTCTATGTGTGTGTGTGTGTGTGTGTGTGTGTGATGTGCTGCTCAGCTGGTGCTGCCGCAGCTCCTCCTGCACCT
>VFKD01000406.1 GCA_009885735.1 bacterium | reverse complement strand
TCCGCTCAGCATGACAGTATGTTACCACCCGTGCAGACAACGCTATTTTCAAGAGAGCGCATGCCCGGTCATCCTGAGCCTGCCACAGCCGTACCGTGGCAGTGTCGAAGGATCGTTTTGAACCGTCGTACGTCCTGAGCCTGTCGAGCGGTAGAACCACGCGGGCGACGCAGGTGCATCCTTCGACTGCTCGTCGGTGCGGTCCTTCGACTGCGGCTCGATACGGCTGAGCCGCGTTCAGGATGAGCGGAACGAGCGCTCAGGACGAGCGGAGTGTAGATGTATGTACGTTGAGTCGGTGTCCCCTAGTCCCGCAGATCAAGGTACGCAAGCTCGGCGTCTGTCAGGTCGAGGTCCATCGCTGCGGCATTTGCCGCGTACTCCTCTCCCGTGTTGCAGCCGACCAGCGCGAAGATGTTGAGCGGATGGCGCATCACGTAGGCCGTGGCGATTTGCGGGATGGTCATTCCCTTCGCTGCGGCAAGCTCACCAACTCGGTCGAGCCGCTGCCAGTTCGCCTCGGACGCATAGCACTCAACCGCGAGCTTGTGGAAATAGTCGGTAAACTCCTCCGTGTTGCTTCTATTGATGCGCCCGGAGAAGAAACCGCCGGCAAGGCTCGACCAGGTGAAGAGCGGCGTGTTGCGCGCAAGGTAGTAGTCTCGCGCAGCTTGGTTTCCGGGACCGCTGATGGTGATACACCCTTCCCAGGGCTCGCGAACCTGATCCGCCAGGCTGAAGTTCGGGCTGCTTACGGCAAATGGCGTGAGCCCGTGCTCGACCGCATATCTGTTGGCGTCGTCGAAGCGCTTGTGAGTCCAGTTTGATCCGCCGAAGGCGCGCACAAGTCCGGCAGCCTTCTGGGCGTTCAGCGCCTCCACGATCGGCCCAACCGGCACTGCTGGGTCGTCCCGGTGAAGGACATAGAGATCGACGTAGTCCACCTGCAGCCTTGCTAGCGAATCGTGCAGGTCCGCCTCAATGTCGAACGCAGTGACACGGCGTCGATCCTGGTTGTGGTGAGCGCCTTTGCTCAGGACCACCACCTTCTCTCGGAGATCTCGGTCACGCAGCCACTTGCCCAGGACGCGCTCTTGGTCACCTCCGCCATAGACGTGCGCCGTGTCGAACGCAGTGCAGCCCGCGGCATAGACTGAGTCCAGCAGCGCGAGACTCTTGTCCATCTCCTTGGAAGAGAGAGGAACTGTTCCCTGCACCAGCCTGCTGATGGGTTTGCCTACCCCCGGTACTTCGCCGTATCTCATTGAGTTTGAAAGGTCTCCTTGGAAGTTGTGTAACCTGGGCGCTACTCCATCGGGTACTTGAGGCCCCACTGCCCCCGAAGCGTGTCCAGGGTGCGCATAATGCTCAGGGTTTCGTCCAGCGGCATGATTTCGCTCTCGGTCTTGCCTGCGCGCAGGCACGCCGCTACTTCCGACGCTTCGAACTGGAACCCGCTTGCCTCGTATGGAAAGCTCATCTCCTGCTGCTCGCCGGATGCGGGAATGAGGGTGATGCGAGAAGGCGACCACCAGGCCGAGTGGATGATGATGCGCCCCTCGCTGCCCATAATCACCGCTTCATGAGGAGTGTTTGTGCGCACAGCGGTCGACAGAACCGAGATTGCGCCCTTCGGGTGAGAGAATACCATTCCGGCGGTCTCGTCCACTCCGGTCTGGTCATTGAGCTTAGCCAGTCCTGCGATTCGATCTGGCTCGCCCAGAATCATAGAGGAGAGGGAGACGGGATAAATTCCCACGTCCAGCAGGGCGCCGCCGCCAAGGTTCGGATCGAAGAGTCTGGAGGATGGGTTGACCTGAGCCCGAAACCCAAAATCGGCCTGAACGAGGTTCACCTCACCGATTGCGCCTGCCGAAACGAGCTTGCGAACCTCCGCCATCGCAGGGAAGAAACGAGTCCACATCCCCTCCATCAGGAAGAGGCCGCGTGCTCGCGCCTCGGCGACCATGTCGCGAGCTTCGCCCTCGTTGATGGCGAAGGGCTTCTCGCACAGAACCGGCTTGCCGGCGCGCAGCGCGAGCAGGGTATGCTCGCGGTGCATCGGGTGGGGAGTGGCAACGT
>VFKD01000473.1 GCA_009885735.1 bacterium | reverse complement strand
TGTGCGCGGTATGGGTTTTGCGGCGGTTCGTTCCGGAGAGGTAATCCGATGAGAACGCAGAATGCTTACACGAAGCGCCGCTGACGGCGTCTTGCGCGGCAGCAGCTGGTTGGAGGTGACGATTGCGACACGAACATGATGTGGAAGCCGACATCCACCGAACGATCTTCAGCGACGAGCCGATCGTACGGACGTTTGAGCACGAGCTGCTTGGCGCCAGGCACGTGGTACATCTCGATGCGAACGGCCAAATAGTGCAAACGGAGGTGTACGGCCTCTCCAAAATGAACGAGCGCCAAGCGCAAACCGTGCGGAAGGAGTTCAAAGCCGAGGTCGGACGCACGGAGATCATCGGTTCACTGGACTGGACAATCACCGAATGCGCAACCGGCACCATCCTGGCCCAGGGTCGAACAGAGCCTGCGCTCGGAGAGGTGTCGATCAACACGCTCGAAGGTCCAGACGGCATACTGGCGATGAAGCAGTTTCCGCTCACGGACGGCTTCACATTTGGCGTGTCGACTGGCCTCACGGACAATATGGGACTCATAGGCTTTGCTCTGGTCGCCCGCCGAACGGATGAGCGATCGTTCTGCTGGGAGTGGTTCAATGTCGACAACGAGCGCCACGCGAAGAAGATTCAAGAGACGGGCGAACTGGCCGTCGTGACGGATAATCCCAACGGCCAGTGGCAGATCGTTCGCACCGAGTTTCTGACGGATGTGTCGATCCGCGTGATGCAGCGCCAAGAGGACGGGTCGGGCGAGGATGGTCCGGACATGACACCCACGTGGCGAGTGCTAGTGCGGAGAGGATCGTGGGTGAATTGGCCGTCGCTGGTGAACGGCGTCGTGACTCCAACGACGGGACGATCATGAGACTCAAGCTGAGGCCCCTTGCGGCGCGCCTCACCTACGGGACGTAAGGCCCCTTCAGCATGCGTAATCCAATGAAACGGAGCAATCTCTCCTGCACGTATATCAAAGCAGGCGTGTACTCTATTCCTGACTGATTCGCGCGTTAGCCCCTCACTCCGGGAGATAACGGATGGCAATGACATCAGAGCCGCTTTCCAAGATGCGACAGCGTGGGCGCAAGCTCTGCCAGCTCGGCTGGGGAGCGTTCGCCGTTTCGCTTGTGCTGCCAGCGGCGTACCCCTGGTTTATAACGATATATGGGTGGGAGTGCATTCGTTCCGTATTTGGAAGTGTCTGGGAGCTGCTGTACCGGAGAGATTCACAGTACCTGTCCTGGTCTGGCTTCGCAGTAACGAACCTGATGTTTCTACTCAGTCCGCTCTGCGTCTGGAGGTACGGTCGGAATCGCAAGCGGTTACGTCAGGGAGCGATTGCAATGGCCGCCGCTACACTGTACGTAGCCTCGTTCATGGTCTGGGGTGACACTTCACTGGCAATTGGCTATTACATGTGGCTACTGTCGTATGCCCTCGTAACCGCAGGCGCGCTGCATCTCGCCGTGGAGCCCTCCAGGACCTCGGCAACTGTTGTGCGCGTTTCAGAGCGCAGGACAAAGAACCATGCTGCTGCGAATGCCTCGCCCACCGTCCCCAGCGCCGGGGAGATCGATGCTCAGCACGAACTGGAGGCGTACTTGAGCGGCGAAGGGTTTCAGCCTGTGCAGGCCGAGCAGCAGGTTGAAGACCAGCAGTAGGTAGTCACGCTTTCGCGACCGAGCAAGGCACCCACGGTAATCCAAGTTGGGCGGGAGCCGTACCTTGCCGCAGCCCTTGTTCGTATCCTCGTGCCGTCGCGTGAGGTATGCCAATGCCGTTGCCCTCTGCGCCTCAGCGTTTCTGCGCTAGAACCACCCTTGCCGCTGCCATTCCCTCCGCCTCAGCGTCTCTGCGCGAGAACTGCCCTTGCCGTTGCCCTTCTCTGCGCCTCAGCGTCTCTGCGCGAGAACCGCCCTTGCCATCGCCTTCCTTTGCGCCTCAGCGTCTCTGCGCGAGAACGCCCTTGCCATCGCCTTCCTTTGCGCCCCAGCGTCTCTGCGCGAGGCTGGGCACCTGACATTCTCTTCGCCTCCGCGCCTCCGCGCGAAAATGCACATGACCTTCTCAGCTCGCAGGAGCAGTCTGGCCCCAGGCGCCCGCCGAACCGACTCCTGGCACGAGCAACCTCTGCTAGCTGAACCCAGTCAGGCGGACCGCGACACCGTCGACCATAAACAAGTTATGGCCAAAGAGCGCGGTCGACTCGTTCCGCAAGGAGGCTTGCCTTATCCCAAATCGGACAGCGCTTTCCGTGTATAATGTAGCAGAGTGCCATGCATCGTGCGCTACGCATCCCTGGAGGCATCGGAATGGCGGTTCGGCAGCCAAGGTACACCAAGGAAGAAGCCTCCCGTCGCGGCGACGAGCTCTATGACGGCGGCATTCGCGCGTTGGTGGAGCCTCAACACATGGGCGAGATCATCGCGATCGACCTGGATAGCGGCACTTGGGAAGTAGACCCGGATGAGGATGTTGCCGCCAACCGCTTGGAGGCGCGCGTGCCGGAGGCAGAAATTCTCGTACTGCGAGTTGGACAGCGATATGTGCGCCGGTTCGGCTCCGGTCGCAGCGTATAGGCCTGATGATAACCGGCACCGTGTCCACTGACCGCGAAGCCGTCCTGAAACTTACAATGCTCAATTCACAAGGGCAGGAACATGAGTACGTGACCGTTGTGGACACAGGATACAACGGCACGCTAACCCTCCCGCCGCGTGAGATCACCGCCCTGGGGCTGCGCTGGCACCGCCACGGGCATGCGCTGCTTGCGGACGGAAGCGACGCGATGTTCGGTGTATATACCGGAATTGTCATCTGGGACGGTCAGCCCATCACTATAACGGTAGATGAGATGGATGCCCAGCCCCTCGTGGGAATGTCGTTGATGTACGGCTACGAGCTTCTGCTGCCCATCCTCGATGGCTCAACTTTTACCTTGAAGCGAACTTTAAATCCGTGACTGTCACGTGTGAATTGGCCTCGACTTCGCGGCTTCGCGCGAGGCACGGCCCTTGACCTTCTCTGCGCCTCCGCTTCTCCGCGCGAGAGTACACATGACCTTCTCACCTCGAAGGTCCGCAACCTTCTGTTGCCTTCTGCTCTCGGCCCTTATGCTCGCAGGAGCCGTCTGGCCCCAGGCCCCT
>VFKD01000297.1 GCA_009885735.1 bacterium | reverse complement strand
TGATCAAGCAGGAGGACGCCGAGGTCCTCCATGGGCACGAGAGCGGGCGGCGCGCCGTCCCGCTCCACGCGCAGTTGCTGGTCTCGGTAGGAGAGTCTAGCCGGATTGGCGACCTCCACTATTCTGTAGGACATCTATGGTTATGCCTGGCGGTTCCGTCGCAATGACCGAGCCAATGCTGTTGAGCGAAACCCTACAAATACATTTTATAAGGTGACCCTCGCTCCAGATGGGCAACTGAGTCGTCTTGTCAGCTGTTGAGTCGATTAGCGGCCTGAAGACGATTTCAATCTTCTTTTCCCTAGATTTGCTGAATTTAGCAATGCGCATCAATTGGGGCGAGTCGCCGTTCCAGCAAATGATGTCGTTCTTGCAGAAACTCATCACATAATTCCAACCGGGCCGAGTTGTCTGGATTACCGGCTGACCAGATTGAGCACGCCGTGAGGCTTCCATCATTGTCACTACGTCGAGTGACCGCTCGCTTTGACCAAATTTGCGAGGATTACCTCGCTCCCAAATAACCGCATGGTGGTTATTCCCAAGGTCATAGGCCTTGGTCGGCTCGCCGGTGTCACCGAAGTAGACAAGCTGATTTCCCACAACCACGCACCGATTGATGCGGCTTCGCTCTTCTGCAGAGAGAGCCGCGATGGCAGCGTCCACCTCTGCTCGCGGGGGCGGTTTCTGGGCCGTCTCTTTGTGAAGTGACCCGGAGATGCCCCTGGTGGGCGCGTGAACGACGAGCGTTCGCTCCATCAGGGCCATCAAGTCAGTCGCAATGGACAGCCAAGGGAGCGGCTTGGGAATGTCCTCGCGCTTCTCGTTTCGACTCTCCACCCGCTTAAGGTGGCCCGTGAGAAGCTGAAGGGTCGACCGGTCCGTGAGCGCCACAAGGACGGCATCCAAGGCGTGGTGCCGGTGGTCGAACCGCGGCTTCGGGTTCTTCTTAACGCTCTTCTCCTGCCATGCCTTAATCTTCTCCTTCTGCTCGTCAGCAATGGGAATCACCTCGCCAAGCTGCCAAGAGGACCGGAGGAGGCCCGTAAGCTGACCACGCGACGGCACCACGTCCACTCCAAGCTGCTTGACGTGCTTGAGGATGAGGCGCGAGATGTAGGAGGTCTCGGTGAGTGCGCGGTTCGTGAACTCCTGCTCGTCCCACTCCTCGTTTTGGATGCGAACCTTCTTGTTCTGGGGCAAGCTGTGGCAGGAGCGGAGATACGAGACGACCTTCTCCCACTGCTGGGACCGGCCCCAGGTCTCGAAGGGCGTCTTGTTCGACTTCTGGGCATTGAGCGAGAACGGCGCGATGGTGAGGTTCGCAAACGAGTCGTTCCAGCAGCGGCTGCGCGGCACGATGTGGTCGATGTCGTACTCGTCAAGCTGGGTGATGCTCACGGCTACGTCCGGCTCATAGGGCGACCGGCATCCTGCCTCCTCCCACAGCAGCACCTTGTCAATGCTTCTTTTGGACGTCGACATTCCATTCTCGGTGAGCTTCTTTGCCGCCGCCTCGCGCTCCTTGCCGCGCTTGTCTTGCCGTTTCCAATCCTCCTCGCGCTGGTGGTTTGTCTTCGCTACGTCTCGCGGAAGCTCCACATGGATGCGGTCCGGCTTGCCGTACTTCCTCACCACCGTGTTGATAACGCGAATGGCCATGTTCACCGATCGCTCGACGATGGGGTTGTTGACTCCAGTGATGTTTGGGAGTTTGTCTACTATCTCGACAGGAGCTTCCGTAGACGTGTTCGGGTCACGGAGTCCAGCCTTCTCGCATGCCTCAGAGTAGACGAAGCCTTGCCGCAGCCAAGGCTCAATCTCGCGCAGAGCGCGCGAGCAGTGGTTCACCTGCCCATCCGGCAGTTCCATCGCGGCAAGGCGGCCAATGTCCTGCTCATCCAGCCCGAAGTCCCGCTTGAGTCCGCTCTGCAGGTCACGCACGTTTCGGCACGTAATGAGGCGCGTAATCAGGTCCTCCTGCAGAGATTCAGGCTGCACTGACCACTTCTCCCCAATCGCTCTGCGCATCGCTGCGGCGGTCCGGTTGCCCGTCAGGTGCTTCTTGGCCCGCTGTTCGCCTCCTGCCGCTCCTCTCTTGCCTCCCGGCTCCAGGCTGAACCGAGCCTTGTCCGAGAGGTACAGCATCTGCTTAGCAGCCTTCCACGAGATGAAATCCTCCAGGTCAAGAGCAGACGCGAGGACTGCAATTCGCTCCGAGGTGAGCGGTATCCAGGGTGCTCCCTGCTCCTCCTGAAGGGTCAAGTGAGCCAGATCCTGGAGGATGACCACCCGCTGTGCGAGGAGCGACGCACGAGCAGCGCGGCGGCGGTGCGGATAGAACCCGCACTTGCCTATCAAATGCGTCGCGGGCTTGAGCGGCCTCTGACGAAAGATTGCCCGGATAAGCTGATACTTCAGGTCGGCTGTGAGGACAGCCGGATGATGAACCTGCTGGGCGTCCCAGAGCGCGAAGAACTCGTCCTCGAAGAGCAGGCGGTCCGCCCGCAGACCGAGTGGGTCTCGCTGAAAGTTTGGGTCTCTCTCCTGTACCTTCTTGATCCGCGTTTCGCTCATTCCGCGCACGCCTTGGCCACGGGCCAGCGCCTTGGCATAGTACTCGCCAAGAGTTCGCGCCTCGCCCTTCTGGATTGCGGCACGAACGAAGCTCATGCGCTTGAGCAGAACAGACTCCTCCTTGTCGCGCTTTGGCTTTCCACCCGGCTCTTCCGGCAGTTCCTCCCCTTCGATTGCGAGATCAGCGGTGTGCTTGTCCTGCTCGATGGGCATTCCCTTGGGCCGCAGCTTTAGGATGGCGTTGCTCAGGTAGCCCCGCCTGCGGCACAGGTGGTAGAGCACTCGTCCAAACTCGTGCAGGGTTATTGGTCCGTCGAGCGCGCGGACGCGAAGCGCGTAGGGGTGTACCTCCGTGCCGTCCACGGCGTAGTGGTCACACATTAGCTGCTGCAGTTCATCTGAGTCCTGGGGCAGCAGGCCGTAATCCGTTAGCAGATTCCGCAAGGCATGGCGCCGTTGGGCGCTCCGAGCGATGTTCCTTCGCTGCCGCCGCTTCATGCCTCGCTTCCGGCGGTGAGAAACATAGAGCCCGGACTCTAGCTCGCCCGCCTCTGGAAAGACGAAGACACCCGCGTCGATCTCCGGCTTGTCGACGTGCTCGTGCTTCACCACCCATGCCCATCCAACGCTGTTCGTGCCGAGGTCCAGCCCAAGAGTTTTCATGTTTTTTCAGTCCTCCACTTGCATTACTGTTTTGCCATGTGGTAATGTGGAAAATGTATCAGATAGGAGCCTGCCTGGTTTCCTCCAACAAGTGAGAAATCACGTAGGTTGGCTCTCACGAGCAGCCATCGGCCCTCACACGGTCAAACAGAGAACCCCCGCGAGGGGGTTTTGCTGTTTGTGGAGGTTCGCCGCACGCGGCGGCGTTCCTGCGTGGCAGACGCTGATCCGGCAGCGCTTGGTCTTGCGCACCAATGCAGCCGGACCCTTCAACCCTTCGGCAAGCTCAGGGCAGGCAAGCTTCGATACGGCTGAAGCTCCGTTCAGGGTGACAAGTGTGGGCCCTTCGACGGAGGCGCCGCGCGGTCCTTCGACTCTGCCACGGAACGGCTGTGGCAGGCTCAGGACGAACGGGTTTTGAGCATGGCTTGCGTGCAACGACGGGCGGGGCAAGCCCCGCGCCCTACGCCCGCGGACTCCTGCCTCCTGCCAACTGCCAACTGCCTCCTGCCGTCTGACCCTCGACCCCTTCAGGTACAATCCCCTCATGTCCGAAATTCGCGTCCTGAGCCCGCCGAATGCCCTCACGGTTGCCCTCGTGGACCCAGGGAGTCCCGCCTCCCGCGCAGGAGTTCTGCCGGGGGACCTGCTCAGGTCGGTAAACGGCCACCCTATCCTCGACATTTTGGACTACCAGTTCCACTCCGCCGAGAGCCGCCTTCGCGTTGAGATTGAGCGCGACGGCGCAGAGCGAACGCTTGTGCTCCGCGTGCCGGAGGGCGCCACTCCCGGGCTCACCTTCCAGCACGACCTGGGCGACAAGATCCACACGTGCAACAACAAGTGCGTCTTCTGCTTCATCCACCAGATGCCCAAGAAGATGCGCAAGACGCTCTACTTGATGGACGACGACTTCCGCCTCTCGTTCATGCACGGCAACTACGTTACGCTCACGAACCTCACGGACTCGGAGTGGCAGCGCATCCTGGAGCAGCGGCTCTCGCCGCTCTATGTGTCGGTTCATGCCACGGACCCGGCGCTGCGCGCCAAGCTCTTGGGCCGCAAGGAGCCCGCGCCCATCCTGCCGCAGCTCCGAGAGCTGGCGGACAATCGCATCGACGTTCACGCTCAGATAGTCCTGTGTCCAGGGCTGAACGACGGAGACGCCCTACACGAAACCATCCATGCGCTCGCCGAAGCGCACCCGGCGGTATCCGGCAAGCGGTGCGGAGTGCGGTCGGTTGCGGTGGTGCCGGTCGGTCTCACCCGCTTTCGAGAGAGGCTTCCCAGTCTGGCGTCTGCCGATAGAGATTATGCCGACCAAATGATTGCCGACGTAGATTTGATCGCCCGTGCCCTCAAGAAGAGGCTTGACACGCGATTCGTGTGGCTTAGCGACGAATGGTACTTCCTGGCCGAGGAGGATGTGCCGCCCAGCGGCCACTACGAGGATTTTCCGCAGCTCGAGGATGGTATTGGCACCATTCGCCTCTTCCTGGATGAACTGAAGCGCCTGGAGCCTCGCCTCCCTAAGAGTGTGGAACGCCGTGTCGAGGCAATCCTCGTCACATCGGAGCTGCCAGCAGCGCACGTCGCTCGATTGGCGGACACACTCAATAAGATTACAGGCGTCTCGGTTGAGGTCTGCGTGGTGCAAAACGATTTCTTCGGGGGAGGAATCAATATCGCCGGACTTCTCACCGCAGCGGATATCATTCGCACCCTTGAAGCGGATCCGAGAGCGGCGACGGTCTATCTTCCGTCGATCTGCCTTAGGGACAATTCGCTTTTCTTGGACGATCTCACGCTGGACGACGTTCGACGCATCACAGGCCGCAACATCGTGAGCGTGGAGCCCAGCCCCGTGGCGCTGGCGGCGGCGATGGGGCTGGTGAAGGCGGAGAATGGGTCAGGTCGATCCGGCGGGTGGAAGATGGAGGCGCCGGCGTAGGTCGGCAGTGGCTCGTAGGGCTGCGGCATATGGCGTTCTGCAGCGTCCTTCGACTGCGGCTCGGAACGGCTGAGCCGCGCTCAGGACGAGCGGAGGGGGCAATTGGCGGGAGGGGGCACTGTCCATAACGTCCACGGCGTCCACTTACAGTGCAGTGACGCTCGCCCTGAGTCTGCCAGGAGGTTGGCGGCGGTGACGCCCGCGCTCCAAAGCGACGCCATTCCGAAAGGCGCGGGGTTTGCAATGCCCGACTGTTTGTTTGTCGGCTTAGCTACAACGGCTCCCGCCCTGCAAATCCATCCTCAATCGTGTGCCAGTACGAAATATCGTCCTCGCCCAGCTTCCAACAAAGGAAGACTTCTTCGCCGTCCTTGAAGTGCGGGAAGTCCACCAAACCGGTTGAGACGTCCTTGATCTCAATGCCGGCTTGAACAACTTCCTTGAGCACATCTCGAAGCGCCGCGAGGCGCTGCTCGAACGGCCCCAGCTTGGGCGCGTGACCATTTGCCTGGATTAGCTGCATCACGCGCTCGTGGTCTACTCGAAGCGCGGAGACCTCCGCATAGAGCTGCTGCGCCTTCTCAAATCGCTTGCGAAGCTCCGGAAGCCACGCTCTGGCCTCTTCGAGTGTAAAATGAGTTTCAAAGTGCGGCATGAGTGCGTCCCTTCATCTGCGGATCGATGGTGAAGTATAGCCACTCAGAGGCCACCGGAGCAACCGGGCCCCCTCACCTGCTGATTCGGAAGGACGAATGACGATTATGAAGATGTTGTTTATCATGTGTGAATCCGGCGTGGACGAGCGAGTGATGCAGATTCTCGTAGACATTGG
>VFKD01000560.1 GCA_009885735.1 bacterium | reverse complement strand
AGGTAGCGGCAGTAGACTAGGTCGAACCGACCGTCCTCGAACGGCAGGCAGTGGGCGTCACCCTGCAGGAGGGTGAGGTTCGGCAGGCTTTCGGCATCTCGAGCTATGGCGAGCTGCTCGCTCGACAGTTCGATCCCGGTTACTGAGCCGAGCCTCGCGGTTCGAGCAATCTCTCGCGCAAGAATTCCGAGTCCGCTTCCCACTTCGAGCACATGGTCACTCGCCCTTACCTTCGCAAACTCATGAAATGCGGGATTGGTGAGCCGGTTTAGCTTCGCCAGCCTCTGCTGCTCAATAGGATCGGTGCCGTGGACGTAGGTAGCAGAGGACATTGCGCCGGCGCTTAGCGCTCAGACGCTGAGCGCGGTCGGGTTGATAGCGACCTTCACCGAGCAGTTGCCGTTCAGCAGCGAGCGCAAGACATTTGGCAGGTCCTCTAGACTCGCGTGCTGCTGGATGAATGCCTCCGCGGGAACGCGGCCATCAGCGATAAGCGCGAGGGCGGTTCGCACGGTGGCTGGAGTGTGGTGGAACGTGCCTTTCAGCGTTAATTCGTCATAGTGAATCCGCGAGGTGTCGAGCTTGATGGCGCTCTCTGCAGGGCACCCACCAAAGAGGTTAATGGTGGCGCCCTTGCGGCCCATGGCGATTGCCTGCTCCCACACTTCGGGCAGTCCGACGCACTCAATCACCTTGTCCGGGCCGCGACGCCCGTCCGTGTGCGCGCGAACCGCTTCTACAACATCCGGCACTTCGCCGCTTCGAACGATGGCGGACGCGCCCATTACTTCTGCAAGCGCCAGACGGGGAGCGCGACGCCCGACGGCGATCACCTTTGCGCCTGCCAGCGAGCAGAGGCGCACAAACATAAGCCCAATCTGCCCCACGCCAATAACCGCCACCGTGTCTCCTGGCTGAACGTTCGTCTCCTCCATTCCGCGAACAACGCAGGCGAGCGGCTCTATCACCGCGGCCGCTTCGTAGGAGAGGTGATCGGGAATGGCCAGGAGGTTCGTACGGACCAACCGCTCGGGGAGCGTAATGTACTCGGCGTAGGCGCCGTTTATGAAGAGCAGGTCCTCGCACAGCTCGGGCCGCAGCCGCAGACAGTAGAAGCAGTCGCCGCACGCAGCGGAGTTTGCCGCGACAACGCGCATCCCCGGCAGCCAATCCGTTACGCCCTCGCCCACTGCGTCTATCTCGCCGGCAAACTCGTGTCCAAACACAGCGGGGGGAACGATCATTCGCGCGTGATAGCCGCGGAGATAGACCTTGATGTCTGTGCCGCACGTCAGCGCAGCACCGATCTTGACGCGGACCTCGCCGGGACCAACTTCCGGCACGGGGACCTGTTCCACTCTCACGTTCTCTTTGCCGTAGAGTACGGCTGCCGTCATAGTACGTGCAATGGTCACGCGGTCACCACTATTTTCAAAGACTGCTCCCTGGGCGCACTCGCCATTGAGATGGCCTCTGCTGCGTCGTTGAGATCGAACCGGTGCGATATCAGCCCGGCAACGTCAATCCGGCGCTCAAAGATGCATGCCGCCGATTCGTCCTGCAGGTGAATGTCTGAGCTGTAGCTGCCAATAAGGCTTTTCTCGAGCATGCAGACTGCGCCGGCATCGGCCTGGAGCGGATCGTTCAGCCGGGTCTGCGCAAACAATAGTACCCTGCCGCCGGGACGAATGCAGTTCATTGCCGACTCAATTACCGACGTATCCGGCACGGCCACGATAGCGGCGTCGGCCCCTCGCCCACCGGTCATCTCGTGGCAGACGTTGACAAACAGCTCTTCGCTTGAAGCGGAAACTGCTGTGGCCCCATACTTCAGCGCAACGCTTCTGCGGTGCTCCAATGGGTCAACCGCCACAACTCGCGCGCCAGCCAGAACACATAGCTGCGTGAAGATGAGGCCGATTTGACCCTGACCAATCACTGCCACCACGTCGCCCTGCCGAATGCCCGCTCGGCGAACGCCCTTCAGGCATGTGTTGACAGGCTCGATGAACGAGGCTTCCTCGAACGAGACGTCAGGCGGCACCCGAACCATTCCGCGCTCGACCACCCAGTCCATAACCCGAATGTACTGGGCAAATCCGCCGCCCGCGGGTTCGAATCCAGCCGTGGTGCCTGTCCTTTTGTACACCGGGCACTGCGCAAAATCCTGCCGCGCGCAGTAGTGGCATTCCATGCAGGGCACGTGGTGCATCACCGCCACTCGGTCGCCCTCGCGCCAGCCCTTCACTTCCGTGCCGAGCGAGGCAATCGTGCCGGCCATCTCGTGCCCAAAGATGCGAGGCGGCGGAACCAGTCCGAGGTGAATCTTCTTCAGATCGGTCCCGCACACTCCGCAAGCCGCAATGCGGACCAACGCCTCGCGCGGGCCAATCTCTGGAATCGGAACGTCATCAACCTCAACTCGATCCACTCCGCGGTAGACCGCGGCACGCATCGTTGGCATGCCGCCTACTTCTCGAGAGTGATGGCCAGCACTCGAACCGTTGGTGAGTTCGGCAGTGTGATTGCGGCCAGCTTGCGGCTTTCGGAGATCTTAACCGCATAGCGGAAGAGGCGAACCGGCTTGTCCGGCAGGTCCGCGGACCGCCCTCTGGAGTATGGAAACGCGAAAGCCACCTCCTCGCCGTGCAGCGGCTCGCCCGTCCAGGCGCTCATAGGGAACGAGGTGAGCTGCTCCGCACCGTTGGTGAAGACCATCGTGAATGCGGCGCTAGCCACCGGCGCCGTGGCTGCCGCCAGGATGTGGACGGTCTTGAAGACGTCGGCGTTCTTTGCATTTGCGGCAACTACGACCTTCTGACCAACACACTTGATGGCATTCATTGCTTTTCCGGACTTCGAACCCCACGCGAAACTGATGCGACGGGACGACTCGATGCCGGAACCAATCTCCGGCAGCCAGAGAGTAGAAGGGGCTGCGCCCGGAGAGGCAAACGGCGGCATGATCTCGGTGGGAAGCGCGGTGCCTTGCCCGTCGAAATCACCGGGCGTTCGGTCGTCGCTCTCGGCAGTCACATCAAGATTGAATGCAAGGGTTAGGTCGACCACTGCCAGTTTGCCGCGTATCACCTCGACACGCTTAACGAGCGTCTCGGAACTCCTGGCGGCACTGAGCGTGCTCGCCCACGTGTCCCCAACCTTCAGGTCCCAAACGAGCCAGTAGGCGCCATCGCAAGGCGGCGCGGTGACCCACACAAGCTGGTCGCGAAGCTCTCCGCCTGGAGGGATGTCGGCTGGGATTGGGGTCGTTTCGTCGTCCCACACCAGTTCAGAGCCGTCCTGATAGTACCAGTGGTAGCCGATGCGAACCGCGTCCTTCTTCCAGGTTTGCGGTCCCGTGTTGCGAACGCCAAGAGCGACCGGGATACGTCGGTCGCCCGGCATCTGGGTCGGCGTGGCATCTTGAATAAATACTGCGCCGAAATCGGCCTCGGCTATCCGGATTGGTTCGCCAGCCGACGTCGCGCCTGCACCGCCCTCCGCAACTTCGATGTGAAGCGTGTAGGCTCGGTCGTCTTTTCCGCTTGAAGGCAGTTCCTCGCCCTCGGCGGTCCGCAAAACTACAGGTATCTTGACGTTCGTTGATCCGCCGGGAGGAACATCCGCTGCAAGCTCCACTGCCGCTTCCGCCAATGGCGCCGGACTGGACTGCGCCTGATTCTTGTCCGTCATGAACAGCCTCGCCCGAATGCGCGCACCCGACTTGGTCCACGCCTTCGCTCCGGTGTTCCTAAGCTGAGCCTCAACGGTGTATGCACCGCCGGTCTCTATCTGAGCAGGCTGGCTGGAGACAGAGGACGACACGGCATAGTCTGGAACTGGGCCCGGGGACACAACGATGACGGCCTCGCCAAGCGAAGTGGAGGGAACGCCAGCTACCACCTCGCCCTTCCGGTTCACGATAACGGTCGTCAGAACGAGGCGATAGGTTCCTGGCTGATTCGGGGCTGTCAGGTCCGCGAACGCTTCACCTATCTCCCCGGCGACCACATTTCCGGTTAGTCGCGCCAGCTTCGAGCCGGCGGCTGCTCCGCCTTCGCGCACCCACTTGCACTCCACGGCCTGCTGGTCTTCGGACCATGCAATCTGGGAGCCATTTCGGACCTTAACTGATCCGGCGAGCCGGGCGCCTGGAGCGACTCGGCTCTCCAGCGAGTGGCTCACGAGTCCGCCGGAAGCTGTCTGAAACTGCCGCGTGTTGGCCCGAGTGATGTCGAGCAGGATGAGGCCGTCCTCAAGGGTTGGGGCAATGCTCGCGCCGGAGGCAAAGTCGTTCCATCCCTCCAGCAGCACCCAGTCGGCCTTCGAGGCCAGGGCCTTCTTCCAGGCGTCGCGGTAGACATCGCCGCCTTCGCGATTGTCTAGGCGCTTCGGTGGGGAGCCGGCTTGAGCAAGCCGCAGAGCGCTGACCGCTGCAGTCTTAACCCAGTCGTCTCCGCCCTTCACCCCGTCAACCGGCACGATAAAGAGGTCCATTCCAAATCTAGCCCGGTGGGCCTGTCTTATTTGAGCCAGACCGTCGCTTGATACCATGGTCAATCCCGGCCTCACGAAGACCACATGAGCGCACCCGCCACCGTTGGCCGCGTTCAGAGGAACAGTGAGTGCAAACTCGCGCGGCACTCTCTCAAAGAAGTCCGTGATTGTCCTGCCTAAAACCTCCGCGTGTTCGTCCCGAACCCGAAATAGCCTAACTATCGGTAGCGGAAATTCGGTGACATGCAGAGCCACAAGGGGAGTTGGCGCACGGCGCAAGCGTGCCGTACGCAACGCCGTAGCGAGAACCGTTGTGGCCCGTCGGAACTGATCGGTGGAAAACATCGAGTCTGTGCCCACCGCCATCACATCCACGCCGCCCTCGGCAAGCCACGCAATTTGGCGCAGGTGCCAATCGACCGAATCGTAGGTAAACCAGGGCCCGGCGCCATCCAGAGGGTTCACGCGAAGCGTGTTGGACCCGTCCGGCTTTCGGGTGCCCGCGAACGCAGTGGGCTTGCGAATGTCCGACTGGGTCTCCATTTTGAGCAGGGCAATCGTCAGTTTCGGCAGAGCTTGGGGAGTTCGGGCTGGCGCGGGTTCCAGCGCCCGAGCGATAGGCAAGATGGCAGGTGGAGCAGCCTTGAGCGTGTACGTCGGCGCGGCGCGCGCAGCGGAGGTGGTGGCGGTGATGACCGCGGCGCCCGCTGCACTAAACGCGAAGGATGTGACGGCAGGGTATTCGTTTTGGCGGACAAATCCGTCCACGGTCGGCTTCACGTTGAACACTCGCCCGCAGCGCCGAAGCTGCGACGCTGCCGCAGTGTCTGCCTTCAGCACGGAGTCTACAAAGACGACCTCATCCCAAAGCGATGGATTTGCGACATCAGCGTCGGACTTCACGCCCGTGGCGAGGCTGATGATGCGGGGCGAGCCAAGTGCCGAACTGAACGCCACGATGTTCAATCGGCCTCGAGCGCCGGCGGACGGTGCCCCGCCAAGCTCCGCCCATGGAATTGCCAGCTCGACGGTGTAGGAAGTGCCAGAGCCGAGTCTTCCTTGGCCTGGGTCTCGCGGGAGACCCGCCCCTTTGAAGACAGCAGGTCCACCCTCCGGGCTGTTCAGGAAGTCGCCGGGACCGGTGAGCGGCTTGCCCGCGGCGCCCCGATAGAGCTGAATTCCGCCGACTGCGCTAACGGCCATCGCGGACGACCTTGCGGAGCGGGTCGGGCCCTCGGGAGCGACATCCAGATACGCCACGATACAGTCATCAGCGAGGGGATTCTCGAAGGCATTGACCACGGATGCCTTGATCTCGGGCTTCTCCACGATGGTGGCTACGTAGAAGTACTCCTGGTCGAACGAGGTGTAGCAGGTAACGCGATTAACGCCCTGTGAATGCGCCGCCGGGGCCAACGCCGAAAGGCAGCAGAGTGCCAGTAACCGCACCGTCGCCGGCAGTCGCATTGTGATTCGTGTTTCCTTCCGCGGCCCTAAACTGCGATGAACCCACGCTTGCTCAGCCAGCGAGAGGGGTGGAAAACTGGGGAATGTGCGCCGGACCTGCGCCATCCCATTGGGTGACTACATTATGGCACATGCCGTTCCACCGACGCGGCCGGGTCCGAGTTGCAGGGCGCCGCACGGCCTGAGCTCTCGGTCCAGCGGGCATGACGGCTTTAATGCGCCAGTGGCCGCGAGAGGCGCGTGGTATACTAAGGTTTCGGGGTGT
>VFKD01000201.1 GCA_009885735.1 bacterium | reverse complement strand
TGTTCGGCGTAGTGCTCGTCTTGTTGGTGCCGGACTCAAAGAACGACTGGCCGGAGTTTCGCGGTCCTTCCAGCAACGGCCATAGCTCAGCCGTCGGACTGCCGCTCAAGTGGAGCGAGGCCGAGGGAGTGAAGTGGAAGACTCCCGTACACGATTCGGGCTGGTCCACTCCAGCGGTTGTGGACGGAAAGGTGTGGCTGACCGCGGCGAGCAGTGACGGCCGCTCACTCTATGCCATCTGCCTGGATGCCGCTACGGGGCGTATCCTACTCGACCGCAAGCTCTTCTCGGTGCCGAACCCGGAGCCGCTGGGCAACGACGTGAACGGCTACGCCTCGCCCTCGCCCCTGGTGATGGGCAAGCGCGTCATCCTCCACTTTGGAAGCCCGGGAACGGTCTGCCTAGACACCACGACCTTCAAGCAGATATGGAGCCGTACGGACCTCAAGTGCAGACATTACCGCGGTCCGAGTTCGTCACCGGTTGCCTTCGAAGGCACCGTAATCATCACCCACGATGGGGCTGATCGGCAGTATCTCACCGCCCTCAATGCATCCACCGGCAAGACCGTCTGGACCACGGACCGGACCGCGGAGTGGAACGATCTGGACGATAAGGGCCTTCCCACCATGGAGGGCGACCTTCGCAAGGCGCACAGCACTCCGATCATCGTGAGCCACGACGGGAAGCCGGTGATGATAACGGCCGGCGCGAAGGCCGCCTACGGCTACGACCCCAGGACAGGAAAGGAGCTCTGGAAGCTGGGCCACAAGGGATACTCTGCCTCAATGAGGCCAGTCTCCACGGGCAGGCTTGCGCTGCTGACAACGGGTTACGGCGGCGCAGACCTGATGGCGGTGCCCATCGGATCGAGAGGCGCAGTCACACAGTCCGACCTCGCCTGGAAGCAGAGCAAAGGCATTCCATCCAAGCCCTCTCCCATTGTGGTGGATAAACTTGTCTACCTTATCACAGATTCCGGAGTGTTCTCTTGCCTCGATGCAAAAACGGGCGAGCAGGTCTACTCGGAGCGAGTCGGTGGACGTTTCTCGGCCTCACCGGTCTATGCGGACGGCAGACTCTTCCTTTGCAGCGAGGATGGCAAGACCACCGTAATCAGGCCCGGACGCAAGTTGGAGGTTCTCGCCGAGAATGTGCTTCAGGGTGGCTTTATGTCGTCACCGGCCATTTCCGGCAAGGCGCTGTTCCTGCGCACCCGCACTCACGTCTATCGCATCGAGAAGTAGAGCCCGCCAAATCGCAACTATCGGAGCACTGAATGACAGGTCTGTTCATCGCCCTTGCCCTCCTTACCCGTACGCCTGCCGTCGACACGGAGAACTGGCCGGACTACCGCGGCCCATCCGCCAACGGCCAGTCCGCGGCCGTTGGCCTGCCGCTACGCTTCTCCGACACTCAGAACGTGCGCTGGAAGACCGAAATACACGGGCGAGGATGGTCGACTCCGGTCATCTGGGGACGGCAGATCTGGTTCACCACCGCCACGCCGGACGGCGAGCAGATGTATGTGATGTGCGTCGATAAGGAGACGGGCAAGATACTGCTCGACCGAAAGCTCTTCGAGTACGTTGAGCCCGAGCACGTGGCGGAGATCAACAGCTATGCCTCGCCCTCCGCCGTGCTGGAAGATGGCCGCGCGTATGTACATTTTGGGACCTACGGCACGGCGGCAGTCGACACAAAAACGCTCAAAACCCTCTGGGCGCGCAGGGACCTGAAGATCCGGCACTCGGTGGGTCCCGGTTCGTCTCCCGTGCTCTATCGCAACCTGCTCATCCTCACAATGGATGGCTGCGATAGCCAATACACCATCGCGCTCAACAAGCAGACGGGTGACACCCTTTGGAAAACAAGCAGGACGACGAAGTGGAAGGACGTGGACGCTCAGGGGAACCGCGTGGGTGCGGGCGAGACCCGGAAGTCGTTCAACACTCCTATCCTTGCGCGTCAGGATGGGCGAGACATCTTGGTGAGCCAGGGCGCCAAGGCCGCTTACGCGTATGACGCAGCAACCGGCAAGGAGCTTTGGACCGTTACACACGACGGCTACTCAAGCTCGGCGCGACCCTTGGTGCATGGCGACCTGGCAATCTTCAACACCGGATACGACCGATCTGAGCTGGTGGCAGTGAAGCTTGGCGGCGAGGGCGACGTCACCTCCAGTCGCGTCGCGTGGAGATACACCCGCAATGTCGCGTTCAAGCCTTCCGCCGTACTCGTGAACGGGCTCTATTACATGGCGAACGACGCAGGGATTCTCACCTGTGTGGATGCGCGGACGGGCGAAGAGGTGTTCAAGCACCGCCTCGGCGGGCACTTCTCGGCCTCTCCCATCGTGGCGAATGGTCTCATCTACTGGCCGAGCGAGGAGGGCCTCGTTACCGTTCAAAAGCCGGGACGCACGTTCGAGGCGCTGGCCGAGAACCAGATGCCCGAGGGATTCATGGCGAGTCCCGCGGTCTCGGGGAAGGCTCTGTATCTGCGGACGAAGACGCATCTGTATCGGGTGGAGGGGAGGTAGGAGGCAGTGGCGTCCACACCGTCCACACCGTCCACACCGTCCACTTCGTCCACTCCCACCTACCCCGAAATCATGGCCAATGCGGCCCTGGCGCTTCTGGCAGTGACTACCGCTCTGCTGGACCGACAGCTTGCAGCGCGGTCTGAGTCGTTTGAATCGGAGGGTGGATTTACAGAACGCCTCTACCAGAGGCGGCAGAACCGGCGTGTTGGTCGATGAGCCGATTCGCCGAGTTCCATACCTATGAAGCACCGTTGCCAGGTTTGAGAGGCTGGTCAGCCTCGTTCGTCACGGCACCGAAGTTGCTCGCAGCCACCTCACCAGCGCATATTTTCTGCAGTACACTATTCAAGTCATGACCGCTAACAAGCTCATAGAGAGGTAAACATGCCGTACCATCGAGAAAGGCCGTACAACGACCTGCCTCTGCTTCCACCTGCCGGTGTCGAGCTTGAGACTCGCGCTGTGCTCAAACGGGCGATAGGCGCCAATAGAGCCCTCGCTGAACTCAAAGGCTCCGGTGATATAGTCCCAAATCAGGCCATGCTGGTCCAGGCCATCTTTCTTCAGGAGGCGAAGCTGAGCTCTGAGATAGAGAGCATCGTCACGACTAACGACCAGCTATACCAGGCCCTGAGCGGTCCAGAGGAGCGCTACGACCCACATACCAAGGAAGTGCTGCGGTATGGCCACGCATTATGGTACGGCTTCGATGAACTTAAGCGAGGCAGACCGCTGGCAACGAGTCTTTTCGTCGAGATTGTCAACAAGATCAAACGAAATGATCAGGGCATTAGGAGACACCCTGGAACGAAGATCAAGACTCTGCAGGGAGAGGTTATCTATTCTCCGCCCGAGGGAGAGACGAAGATACGAGACCTTCTGCAGAATCTCGAAGGGTTCATCCACGCAGAGGACAATCTGGACCCGCTTGTGAAGATGGCTGTGGTCCACTATCAGTTCGAGGCTATTCACCCGTTCGGTGACGGCAACGGGCGCACCGGACGTATCTTGAGCATTCTAGAGCTCGTCTCGTCTGGGCTGTTGAACCTCCCCGTGTTGTATCTCAGCCGCTACATTATCGAGAACAGACCCGAGTACTATCGGGGCCTGCAGGCGGTAACCGAGGAGGGCGACTGGCAGAGCTGGATACTCTACATGCTGACGGCCGTGGAAGAGATGGCGGTGGCCACGAGAGACAAGATTCTGGCCATCCGGCAGCTTCTGAACGATGCTCTAGCCAACGCGCGAACCTTGCTGCCGAAGATCTATTCGAAGGAGCTTGTCGAGGTGATCTTCCAGCAACCGTACTGTCGCATTCAGTCTCTCGAACAGCACGGCATCGCCAAGCGGCAGGCCGCTTCGAAGTACCTCAAGGAGCTGGAGCGTGTCGGCATGCTCCGCGGCGTCAAGGCGGGCCGCGAGCGACTGTACCTGAACGACAGCCTGCTCCGGATATTGACCCAATGAGCTTGTCAAGAGTGTGAACGATATGTCGACAGTATCGACATGTTGCACTAACGTGTCGATGAAACGGCAAAACATCGACACGTTGTGCGGATATGTCCCTCGCATGGACATATCGCCGTGGCGGATGATCCTATGTGTTAAGGTGAATTCACGTCGAAGGCGCTGCCCTAGCCGGCTGCATACCCTACCACCTCTGCGTAAACTCCAGGTACCCAAACGCCGCGTCCGCGCCCGAGTAGATGCCGCGAATCACTCCACCACCGTGAGCATGTCCAATGTATCCGGTCACGGTTGAGTTCTTCTTGAACTGATAGTCCGCGCTCAGATCAATAAGCATCGCCAGGTCGCG
>VFKD01000316.1 GCA_009885735.1 bacterium | reverse complement strand
CTTATTCCCGGGCGACAGTTACCTAGAAGGAATTGACCAATGGGCCAGACCATAATTTACAATGAAGGCGCGCCTGAAGAGGTGAAGATCGTGAACCCTGGGAAGCAGCGTGCGGATTCCACGCTGCGCGAGGGCGCGCGGCGACTGCGCGCTGCACCCGTGCCGGATGCCGGCTTGAACGGAGCGCTCGCCGAAATAGGTCTGGAGCAGTCCACTGTGACTGTCCGAGCGATTCGCAGAGCGGTGCGAAGGCGCAAGCTTCAGCGCTCTGCAGCGTGCGTGGGGGCGGTGCTAACCCTGGGTCTCTTCACTGCTCGGTACGCCTACTTGCGCTATGGCGATGTGAATCCGCAGGTGAACATTCCTGCTCACGTGATGCCGGAAGTGAATGCATACCATACGTGGGAGAAGGCGTGGCGAGTGGCAGTCGATCTGGAAGGGGCAGGCGAGGCGGTCGGGCGCAGCCATCGTGCTGGTTATGTCGAAACCGACGCCGAGAGGCGCCAGCGAACGAGAATCCTGGCGCGTAATCAGGAGACGTTCAGGCTGATAAGGCAGGGGCTTACACAGCCCTATGTGCCTCGACGGGTAGAAGCGATCGACCAACTCTTGCCCGATCTGAGTCATCTCCGCTCTCTCGCCAGACTGATGTCGCTCAGTTCAGAGAATCTGCTTTTGCAGGGGAAGCCGGATGAGGCGTTAGCAGTGAGTTTGGAAACAGTAGCTATGGGTGAAATGTCCTTCCGCGCCACCTCGACCATTGGTCGCTTGGTTGGCATAGCGGTAGAGGCAATAGGACGTTCGACCTCGTGGCATATCGTAAGCAAGGTAGACGCAACGGCTGCAAGGGCTGCCGCCCTGCGACTGGCGGAGATCGATGCGCGCCGTATGCCGCTTAGCTCAATACTCCGGGAAGAGATGTATGGGCTCCAATTGAGTTTGCTCAATATATTCAAGTCTCCGTCATGGCGAGAAGCAAGGCTGAACGACTTCGAGATCAAGGGGCTGGTGATGTTCGCCACAAAGAGGGGCCTAATGGCCGAATTGACCCGAGCAATGGAGGTGCAAATATCGAAGGCAGATCTGCTTCCGCCGGACCTGACGGAGGTAGAATCAACCTCAATCGATCCACTTATCAATACTCTCGTTTTCCCTGCCGACGCATTGATCTTCAAGAATGTGTCAAACGCCGTCACGCAGTCCCGACTGCTGTCAGTAGAGTTTGCTCTCAGGTCCCATCGAGTTGAGCACGGCGCATATCCTGCCGCACTCGGCGATCTCGTTCCAAGTTATCTTCCAAAGCTCCCGCGGGATCCGTTCCGGCCAAAGCAGACCTTCGGGTACGTGCGGACGAAGGAGGGGCACAAGCTCTACAGCGTCGGGCCGGATGGCCTCGATCAAGGTGGGAAGAGCATTGTTCGACCGAACGAAACGACGGAGGGTTCGAGACGAATGGTCTTGAGGGACAGCAAGGGAGATATCGTAGCCGGAGTGAACAAGTGGTGATGGATAGGAGAAGGGCTATGGTTTACACGGATGAATACGATGGATAGGAGACACGGCGGGCCAATTGCCACAAGTCTTCGCTTCTCCCGCGGCAGGCTGCGTAGATTAGCGCAGGTGGCGGCAGCCATGCATGCGTTGGGATTGTTCGCTACGCAAAGCGCGATTGCGCGAGCAGACGAACACAACCCGCATGTCGTCATTCCTCCGCATGTCATGCCCAAGGTGAATGCCTACCACACCTGGGAAGATGCCTGGAAGATGGCCGTAGACATTAAGGCCGCCGAGGAGGCGATGGGCCGCAGCAGGAAGCCCGGCTACGTTGAGACAGAGGCAGAGAAGCGCGAGCGAACCAAACTATTGGCGCTCAATCAGAAGACGATTGAGCGGATTCGGCAGGGGCTTAAGCAGCCCTACGTTCCGCCGAGGATGACGTCTCACAACCAGCTCTTCCCGGACTTCGCCCACCTTCGTGCCCTCGCGCGGCTGATGGGCCTGCAGGCGGAGGAGCACCTAGCTCAAGGCAGGCCGGACATGGCGCTGGAGACGTGCGTGGACACAATTGAGATGGGCGAGAAGGTTTCACGGGCCACGACGATTATTGGCCGCCTAGTTGCCAATGCTCTTGACGCGATTGGGCGCGCGCAAGCATGGCATACAGTGGACAAAGTGGGCGCTAACGCTTCGAGGTCCGCAGCCCTGCGCTTGGCGGTGATAGACGCACTCCGGGCTCCGCTGAGCTTCACACTGCGCGAGGAGATGTATGGTCAACAGACCGCCTTCTTGAAGGAATTCAAGTCGCCGTCCTGGCGTCAAACCCTCGCGGGCTACTTTGAGGTCGAGGGCGTGCCCGAAATACGCGCTGCCTCCAAGAAGGGCCTAATGGCCGAATACACGCGAGTGATGAAGGTTCATATCTCACGGGCCGATCGCCTTCCGCCGTCGCTGAAAGAGATCGAACCCATCTCTCGAGACCCATTTATCAGCATCATAGAGCCCATATTCACCGACATAGCATTCTCGAATGCGTCGGGTGTCCTCACCCAGACAAGGCTGCTCATGCTGGAATTCGCTCTGCGGGCGTATAGGATAGAGAACAGTTCCTATCCTGCCAAGCTCGCGGACCTCGTGCCGTCATACCTGCCGTATCTTCCGCGAGATCCGTTTCGGCCCAAGCAGACATTCGGGTACGTGCGCACCACGGAGGGGCACACGCTCTACAGCATAGGTCCAGATGGTATCGACCAGGGCGGAAAGAGCATTGTGAATGCTGCTGCAAGTCCGGATGGCAACAAGATGAGGGTTCTCAAGGAGAGCAAAGGGGATATCGTGGCGGGGGTTAACACCCGGTGATGGGTTGGACTCAGGTTACCGGGTTGGGCGATCTATTCGCCGGTTTCCCAGGGCGTTGCCCTGGGCTATTGTTGTTGTGCGCCTTCGGCGCGTCGTACCGCCCCGAAGGGGCATCACAATTCCAGCCTGGGGCATCGCCCCAGGACGATGTATCGAGATGAAACCAAGGCAGGCAAGCATCCAAACGGCGGAATCTCCGCTCGGCATGACAATTCTAACTGTGTCGGAAATGCAAGGATAAGGCGAAACACCCATGAACATATTGCACGTCGTAGAGGATGAGCCAGCCGCGACCAGCACAATCCCGGTCGGTGGGCATTCGGTGCCGACCAAAGACCTGCGCGATGGCGTCCGCCGCCTGCGCGCCGAGGCGCTGCCGGAGCGCGGACTCTCGAAGACTCTCGCACAGGTCGGCGTGCGCCGGCCACAGGGAATGGTGGCCACGGTGCGCCGTGCGGCCTTGTTCCGTAAGCTCCAGCGGGCGGGAGCATGCGCGGCGGCTGTTCTCTCGGTTGCGTTCATTGGGTGGGTTCGCTATGCGAATGTTGAGCCGCAGGTGGACATTCCGGTCCAGATCATGCCGAAGGCCAATGCGCTCGACACTTGGGAACAGGCGTATGCCGCGACAGGGAATATGAAGTTGGTGGAGAAGGTGCTGGGAGTACACGCGAAGCTGCCCACAAGCCCGTCACCGGCGGATCTGAAAGCGTGGAAACAACTTGTGGTCGACAATTCAAAGGCCTTCTCGCTCATTCGACAGGGGCTTGGAGAAGAGTTTGCTCGCAAGAGGGTGACATCCTACTCGGAACTGATGCCGGAGTGGGCGCATTTCCGCAGCCTCGGCAGGTTGATGGCGCTCGAGGCCCGCGTGCAGCTTGAGACCGGCAAGCCCGACGAAGCGCTTGCCACCGCGCTGGATCTGATGCAAATGGGAGGAAAGATGCAGGGGAGCGGCGCCATCATTGGGCGCATGGTGGGGCAGACCGTGGGGGAGATGGGCCGCAGTGTAGCTTGGAAAGTCGCAGACAGCGCAGACCTGAAGTCCGCGCGGCATGCAGTGATGCGCATAGAGGAGCTAGAGAAAAGGAGAGTGCCTGTCAGTCAGTCGCTCCGCGAGGAGATGTACAGCGGCCAGTCAGCACTGCAAAACACTATGCGCGGCGGAGGTTGGCGAAACGAACTTGCAAGCGCGTTCGGGATAATTGGAGAGGCAGACGACCCGATTAAGCGTAATGCCATTAAGCTCGCGCTCTATGCCTACACGAAGCGAGGAGTCATGCAGAACTATACGCATGCGCTGGAGGAGCAGATAGCGAAGGCGAACCTACTGCCGCCGGTTATGGAGTTTGTCGAGCCCAAACTAGACATCCTAACCAGCGTACTCGCGCCGATCTATGGCTCACTGGGATTCTCGGATGCGCGCAGCGTGGTGGATAACAGGATGCTCATGGTCGCAAACGCACTTCGGGCGTACCGCCTTGAAAATGGCGCGTTTCCCGAGAAGATAGATGACTTGAAGGGCAAGTATCTCAAGAACATCCCACGCGATCCGTTCAGGCCTGCTGAATCTCTTTGCTACCAGCGCACTTCCAGCGGGTACAAGATATACAGTGTCGGCCCGGACGGGATTGACCAGGGCGGTAAGCCTTTCGTGAACCATAACGACTACTCCGTGGGCAACAAGAAGAATCCATCTCTTCAAATGGAGAGCGTGGGCGATATAGTCGCCAGGACGGAGCAGAACTGAGATGAGCGAGCAGAGCGGCGAGTTGGAGTTTGCAGCGCAAGTGGACGAGACTGCCGCACGCATCCTCCAGAACGGCGGAGCGGGGCGCATCGGCCTGCTCTGCTGGGCAGGGTGGGGCATTCTTGCGTGGATTGTCCTCTATTTTCTGCTCAACCCAACTGACTTCTTCGGAGACCAGTTCTTTGCAAACTTCGTGCGGTCGGTCATCGCCACGGGCCTGTTGTTCCGCGTCACCTCTTCACTCAGCAGTGCGCGCATCAGCAGCCAGCGCACGCGAGCCGCGCTCCTCATGGCCGACTTGGACAGCGCGCAGCTGCCCGTGCTGGTTGCGCTGCTCGAGCACAGGCTGCCGGCTGTGCGGCATGTGGCGCGGCTCCGGCTCACCACGGTACTCCCCACGGTCTCCGAAGAGCAGATGGACAGCCTTACCGAGGAGCAGCGCACGCTGCTCTACGACCAGCTTACGCCTGCGATGGCACGCCGCGAGCCGGACTTCGTGATGAGCCTGCTTTCCCTCATGGCGAGCACGGGAGGCGAGGATGCGCTTGCCGCGGTGGACCACTTCTCTCGCGGGCGAATGTGGTCTCCTCGATCGAGGCGAGTACGCGGTACCGCTCTGGGCCTGCTTCCGTCGCTGGAGAAGCGCGTGGCCGAGCTGCGGCTTCGGCCACGCAGCCATGCTCCGGCAAGCAACGAGGAGGACGAGGCTCGCGCCGCAGGCAGAGCAGAGGCGGCCGAGGACGAGCACGGCGGCAAGCACATGCGGTTTCCGTTCTTGGTCGCGCTCTATGGCATCGTGCTGCCCTTCTTCATCGGGTGTACTTTTGCGACCATCTACTATTTCAACCTGCCGCTGCTCATCTTGTCTGCCGCCGCCACGGTACTGACGGCATTGGCGCCGCGCATAACGCTCATGCCGAAGCATCAGCGGCTGGCACGCGAGCTGGCCGAGATAGACGACGTGAAACAAGTTGGCATGGTGGTGGACGCCCTCGCCCTGCCGGACCCTACGATTCTCGCCGTGCTGAGGCCCGCGCTCATCCGCCTGCTGGGGCGCATACGAGCGTCAGATTCGGCCTTGCTGGATCCGGGCCAGCGGAGACTGCTCTATGGCCTGCTCAAGATGGACCATGCGCGAGCGCATGCCGACCTGCAGGTGGCGGTGCTGAAGGCGCTCGAGCAGATTGCGGACCCAGGCGCAATTCCGGCGGTGCAGAGCCTCGCTAATGCACACGTGCAGACAGCTCGTCAGCGCCGCGTGAAGGAGGCGGCGCAGGCGTGCGTGTCCGCGCTTCAGGAACATGCGGGCCAGGTGGATCAGTCCTGGACGCTCTTGCGTCCGGCGAGCGCCCCGGGAGATGCGGTGGACGTGCTGCTGAGGCCCGCGTCTGCCACCGTGACGCCCGCGGAGCTGCTGCTGAGGCCGGTGGAGGGGGAATCGAGTGGGCAGTAGGCAGTAGGCAGTAGGCAGTGGGTCCTTCGACTGCGGCTCGGAACGGCTGAGCCGCGCTCAGGACGAGCGGGATCGTAAACCGTAGGGGCGACAGCATCCGCCCTGCAAGCTGACGTGTGAGCGCAAAGGATGTATGCGGATGCTTCGCCCAGACGTTCGAGCCGGTGGACGCGAGAAGGTCAACGGCACCCCCCCTCTCCTCATAAGGGCCGAGGAGAGGGGTGAACGGCGACGCGCGTGCGTCGTCCATTGGGTCTGCAAGGCCGTTACTCTCCCTAGCGAGGAACGAGCGGCGACGGATAGGGTTGGGGTGAGGGTCTGAAACGCGGCACGTTGACGTTCACGATCACGACGGTCGGACAAGGAGCAATCTCATGAAGGCAAAAGCGAGTTTCCGTAAAGCACATTCCAGGCGCAGTCTCACCCTGCGCGAAGGCGTGCGTCGCCTGCGCGCGGAGCCGGAGCCGCCGCACGGATTGCGCCGCGCGCTGGAGGGAGTTGGAATCGACGCATCCGGCGACCCTGGGGGCAGGGTGAGCCGCACTCTTCGGCGGCGCACCGCGGGGCGGTGGGCCGCCGCAGTGTCGGTCGTGCTGGCCGGCGCTTGGTTCTGCCTGCTGATGTCTGGCGACTTCACGCCTCAGCTCGCTGTCCCCGATGCAATCCGGTCAACTTCACCGAATGCATTCGACACGCTGGACGAAGCACTGGCTCGGCAATTTGCCACTCGCACAGCTCTTCGGGCGGTCGACAGTGGACCGGGCCTCATCAGGGAGGAGCAGGAAACGGTGGCCCTAGTGCGGAGGGCACTGCAAGAACACTATGTTCGCCCCAGAAGCGGCACGTTCGTCGACCGTTCACTAGAGACCTTCGATTATCGCGAGCTAGGCATGTTGCTCGTCCGGGAGGGCGAGGCCCATCTTCAGGCGCGCGGGCCGGACAAGGCGCTGGCTTCGGCGCTCGACTGCATTCGCTTGGGTGTCCTGGTGTCGAACAACACCAATGTAACCGGAAGATTGCGTGGTCGAGCTATCGAATGGCTGGGTCGCACCCTTGCG